>JBGTKC010000189.1:0-10652 GCA_041744755.1 Saprospiraceae bacterium | reverse complement strand
TTGTTGAGGTAGCGCTTCACCACGCCGGGGTTGCAGGTACAGGGCTTGTTAGGGTGATTGAAGAAACCACAGGGGCACGGGTTCATGCTGGCGAGCAGCATGAAGGCGGCCGGGTAGTCCACCGCCCAGCGCGCGCGACTGATGGTGACGAGGCGCTCCTCCATCGGCTGACGCATCACCTCGAGTACGGAGCGCTTGAATTCCGGCAATTCATCCAGGAAGAGCACGCCGTTGTGGGCCAGACTGATCTCTCCCGGCATTGGATTGGAACCGCCGCCCACGAGGGCCACGTCGCTGATGGTGTGGTGGGGGGCGCGGAAGGGCCGCGTCGAGATAAGACCCTGACCGTTCGGCAGCTTACCGGCGACGCTGTGGATCTTGGTCGTCTCGAGGGCCTCCTCGACACTGAGGGGCGGGAGAATGGTGGGCAGCCGACGCGCGAGCATCGTCTTGCCGGCACCCGGCGGGCCGATGAGGATGGCGTTGTGCCCGCCGGCCGCGGCGATCTCCGGGGAGCGCTTGATGTTCTCCTGACCCATCACGTCGTTGAAGTCGAGCGGGTAGCGATCGCCGTCGACCTCGGCCACGCGGACGCCGCCTTTGGTGCGCGTCATGCAGGCACGGTCCTCGAGGTGGTCGACGACCTCCTTCAGGTTTCTCGCGCCGTAGACTTCCAAATCCTCGACGATAGCGGCCTCCTCGGCGTTGGCGATCGGCAATATCATCCCATCAAAGCCTTGCTTCTTGGCCGCGATGGCCATAGGGAGGGCACCACAAACGGGCCGCAACGCCCCGTCGAGGGCCAACTCCCCGATCATCATGTAGCGCTTCGCGTGCACGATGCGGATCTGGTCGGTCGATTCGAGGATGCCGATGGCGATGGGCAAATCGTAGGCAGAGCCCTCCTTGCGCAAAGACGCGGGCGCGAGGTTAATGGTGAGCAGGCGTCGGGCGGACTTAAAGCCGGCGCTCTTCAGGGCGGGATTGATCCGGAGGAAACCTTCGGAGACGGCCTTGTCGGGCAGACCGACGATGTACTTGGTCGGACCGTTGTTTTGAATGTTGCCGCCGGCGTGGGTCTCGACGGTGATCAGTTGGGCGTCGACGCCCTGCAGAGCGCTCGCGTAGGTTTTGGATAGCATTTCGTATTCGATTCTCGCCGGGCGGGGGTACCCGGCAGCGGTAAGACCACGGAATGTTTTGGAATGCACACTTTTGAAAGAAAAAGTTTGAAATACTTCTTAAAGAGCGGTGCTTGCTTGTCTTAGGGTGGCACCCTAGGTTGACAACGTTGGACTGCTCTGCAGTCGGGGGGCGCATCTTTGGGGCTATGGCGGAGGTGTTGAAGGTAGGTCTGGCGCAAATTGCCCCAGTGTGGCTCGATCGGGCGGCGACCGTGGCGCGGATTGGGACCTACATTAAGGAGGCAGCGGAGAGCGGCTGCGCATTGGTGTGTTTTGGCGAAAGCCTCCTGCCTGGATATCCTTTTTGGCTCGCGCTCACGCCCGGCTCGCGCTTCGACGACCGGATGCAGAAGGAGATTTTCGCGCACTACCTGCGGCAGGCGGTGGACATCGAGGCGGGTGATCTGGACAGTATTCGGGCTTTCGCCAAAACCAACCACATCGCCGTCTACCTAGGTATTGTCGAACGACCGCTGGACCGCGGCGGGCACAGCCTCTACTGCTCGTTGGTGTACATCGATAGCGGAGGTGAGATTCAGGGCGTACACCGCAAGCTACAGCCGACCTACGAGGAGCGGCTGGTGTGGGGCGCGGGCGATGGCCACGGATTGCGCGTACACGAACTCGGGGCGGGCTGGCGGGTCGGCGGACTCAACTGCTGGGAGAACTGGATGCCGATGGCGCGGCAGGCGCTGTACGCGCAAGGGGAGAACCTGCACGTGGCCGTCTGGCCGGGGGCGGTGCGCAACACCGAGCAGATCACGCGCTTCATCGCGAAGGAGTCGCGGAGCTTCGTGGTGTCGGTATCGAACCTGATGCGGGTGGCGGATATCCCGGCGGACTTCCCTTACCGCGAGCAGATCGTGGCGGCGGTAGGGGCTGGCAGTGAATCACCGGGGTTCGTGGCCGATGGCGGGAGTGCGGTGGCGGGTCCGGATGGCGAGTGGGTGCTGGCGCCGCAGGCGGGGGTGGAAGGATTGCTTACCGTCGACCTGGATTTGAACCGCGTCTACGAAGAGCGACAGAACTTTGATCCGAGCGGGCACTACAGTCGGCCAGATGTGCTGGGACTGCGGGTGGATCGGGGGCGGCAGCGGGGCGTACAATTTCAATGTGATTAATTGCAAACCCCGCTTATGCTGCGACGCGTCATGTCCTCGCGAGACCCGCAGATGGCGTGGCAATTTTGGGATGGTGTGTTGGTGGGAATGACTGCCGGAAATTGCGCCCTTAATACGCCTTAGCGCGCGTCGTAACACACGTGCGGCGCACGCGCTACAGCCCTTCGCGCGCGGCGAGACCCCGTAGGTAGGCGTCTAATCCCCCGGCCTTCTCCCCCGTCAGGTACGTGTAGTCCGCACTCACCTCCGCCGTACTCGTGAAGCGCTCCGCAAAGTGGATCAAGGTCTGCACGGCGGCAAAGCCCGGTTCGGTGCCCCGCTTACGGAGGCGCAGGAAGTTGCTGACCGGATTGGGGCTCCGGTAGGCGACCGGCCGCTTGGTGTAGCGACTGAGGCGTTGGGCCACTTCCGTAAAACCTGCTACCTCGGTGCCGGTGATGGTGTAGGCTTTGCCTGCGTGGAGCGTCGGGTCGAGCATCACCGCCGCCGCCGCGCGACCGATGTCCGCCGCGTCGACCCACACGAACTTGGCTTTGTCCGCCGGCACTACGATCTCGTGCCGCTCGCGGATATCGTCGAGGAAGACGTTCTCCAGGTTCTGCATGAAGTAGCTCGGCCGGAGGAAGGTGAAGCGTTTTGGTCCGGGCTCGCGCAGGCAGCGCTCACGGATCACCTGTTCGACCTTGGCGTGCGGGAGGAAGGCGCGGCTGTCGGCCCCCTGGACGGACATGAATACGAGGTGCGGGAGCTTGCCGCTGGGCACAGCGTCGAGCAGCGCCCGGAACTGCGCCGGTGCGTTGTCGAGGCCCGGGGGCATGAGCATAAAGGCCGCGTCGGAGTGCTGGAGGGCGGCTGCGCTGGCCTTGGGGTCGGTGAGGTCGAAGTAGGCGTGGGCGCCGTCGACGCGCTCGCGGTGACGCGTGGAGGCTAGGGCGATGTAGCTGACGGGCTTTGGAGTAGTGGGCAGGGCTGGTGGACGCGCGAGGGCTTTTACGACAGTGGAGCCGACGGTGCCTGTGGCAGTCGTGACGAGGAGGGTGCGGGGGGCGGGCATGGATGGAGTATCGCCTGCTGATAGCCTAGGGTTGCACCCTTAGGTTCACAACGTTCGACCACTCCGCGGTCTGGGGAGCGTGGTGTGGTCTAGGGAGCTCACGGGGGCGGTCGAAGCGGCCGCGGTTGCCTGAGAGCCCGGTCTACTCTACCCGCCGTCACGATCTAGATCGCCTACGAAGCTCGCCGCCGCCGGACTCGCCAGCACGAGGATAAAGTCGCTGCCCCAACCCTTGGAGGTGGGCTCGAATCGGAGAGCGCTTCTGGCCGCTGGCGATGCCGGAGGGGATGTTACCGCCGCTGCCACAGCTGCAACAGGTTTGGCCGCGTACAGACTGCCGTCCCGGGGATTGTACCACCAGCTGCTCACCGTCTTCGGCTTTAGCGCTGCGGGGAGTCTGGCGGCGTCGAGGGTGATGGTTTTGCCGAAAGGCGTATAGACGAGTAGTAGCTCACCTCCCCTGGCGACAACGGCGAGCGTCGTCATGGAGTCAGCCACGATGCCGCGGGCGTCGGGCGCGAGGGCCGGCGTGGCTTCGGTACGCACCAGGTCTACCTCCGTCGAATCATACACGACCAGATCCTGCCGCGGCTGCCAGGTGTGCCACGCGGTGGCGGTAAGCAGCTTTCGCAAAAACGGGAGTTGCCTCGCGCCGGGCAGCGCGAGCGCCTCGCGCCAGTGGGTGCGGGCGCCGTTGATCGGCTCCCGGGGCGGGGACCACATCTGCCAGACGTCGTGGCACCCGTACGTGTAGCCGGCGCCCCCGCTGAAGAAGGTCCAGTAGGCGCTCTGGCGCACGTCGCTCTGGTCCATCCAGAAGTAGCGCGCCTGGTCGAAACGGTCGGGGTGGTCCTCGTAGCGGGGTTCGGCGTTGACGGTGGGGCGGCGCGTGGGCACGGCGAGGCTCGCGCGCACGTAGGCGAAGTCGAGCTGGCGGCGGTCGTGTCCGGTCTGGAACATGTCGAAGTCGAGCCACGCCGCGTCGAAGTACTCGGTGGCGCGGCGGGCGCCGTTGGGATGGTATGTGATGAGCTGTGAGGCGCCGCCGTCACGCAGGCCCGCGGCCGTGGCGTCGACGATGTCGCGGTCCTCCTGGTCGGCTGGCCAGCGGTCGCCGCCGAGCACCCAGATGATGTGCGGATGTTTGGCGTAGCGAGTGCCGAGGGTTTTGGCGAAAGCCTGCGCATTGGTAGGCGTGAATACCTCCGGGCCAGTACCCCAATCGGCGATGTTGAACTTGTCGCCCCAGGTCGGCAGCAACGCCGTGTAGATTCCGAGCTCGGCGGCGCGTCGGATGATCCAGTCGACGTGCTGGAAGTAAGTCTCGCCGAGGCGCGTCGGGTCCTCGTCCACGAGCGGGAGGGCGCCGTAGGGATTCGGGGTGCGCAGGCCGTCGAGCTCGGCGAGGGCCACGGCTTGGACGACGTTGACGCCCTGGGCGGCGCGCGTGCGCAGGTAGTGGTCGGCCTCGGCGGTGTCGAGGCGGTGGAACAGCTCCCAGGCGGTGTCCCCGATCCAGAGGAAGGGCTGGCCGTCGGCGGTTTGGAGGTGGCGCTGGTCGGGGGCGACCTGGAGTTGGGGGAGGGTTTGGGCGGAGGTGATAAGCGGGAGTGCCAGGGCGAGGAGAGTAGTGAACTTGGAGGTAGGCATAAGGGGGAAAATAGTGGATCCGCCCCTTTCTGTGGAACTTAAACGCGATGGCGCGATGGCGCGATGCAGGTTCGGGGCGAGGTAGCTGTCTCCGCACTGCGTCACTGCGCCACCGCGTCATGGCGTCAAGAAACTACGAGGGCGAAGGCCAATTCATTCGCCACAGAAACCTCACTCCAGCCACTCTGTGTCCATACTCAGGATCGCCCCACGGTGTCCGACGCCTTCGAGCGCGTGCAGGGTGGCGAGTTTTGGCGAAAGCCGGGTAAGCTCCTCACTCATCCCGAAGGGGATTAGCTCATCCTCGGTCCCGTGGTAGATGTCGATGGGGCAGGCGACATCGGCGATGCGGTCCTCGGTGGCGAGGTGGTACTTGAGCATGCCGCCCGGCAGCCACCAGAAAAGCTCGTCCTTCATGTCGTCGAGGCTCGTGTAGGGCGCCACGAGCGTGAGGTGTGCGGGTCGGTTCTCGGCGGCGAGGTAGGCGGCCATCCCGGTGCCGAGCGAGTAGCCCAGCAGGTGGATCTGGTCTTCGCGGTAGCTGGCCTTGACGGTGTCATAGACGGCCTGTACGTCGGTGAGGAGCTGCTCGTCGGATTCGGGTGCGCCGCCGCTCTTCCCGAAGCCGCGGTAGTCGACGAAGACGATGTCGTACGGCAGCTCCATGACGCTACGCATCTGGTAGAGCCCGCGGTTGTTGTCGCCGACGTTGCCGTGGAAGTAGAGCACCACGCCACGATTACCGGGCTTGCGCACCCAGACGGTGGACAGGTCGACGCCGTCGGCCACGGGCACGGCCACCTCCTCGCCCCAGTCGTAGACGTAGTCGCTGGCCTGGGCGCGCGGGTGGAACAGCAGGCGCTCCTGGTAGAAGTAGGCGAGGGCGGAGATGGCCACGTAGCCGGCGAGCGTGAGGCCGGCGAGCCATTTGAGGAAGGTGAGCACGGGGGAGTAACGCGCGACTAGGGCTTCCCGCTAAACATCTCCCGCAGCGCCCGCAGGCTCGCCTTGCTATCGAAGATGGCAACGGCGTCGACCCGGAATCCCTCCACCACCGCACTCGCGAGCACACCCCGCGCGTCAACCGCCTCCACGGCGACGTATCTCCCGTCTTGTAAGAGGAAGCGTTCGATAATCTGCTTCTTAGCGTCGACAATCCAGTACTCCTCCACGCCCGCCGCCGCGTAGCTGTCGTACTTCACCGTGCGGTTGTTGCGCTCCGTACTCGGGGACAGTACCTCCACCACGAGGTCGGGCGCCGGAAAGAAGAGTTGATCCTCTTCAAACGCCTCTGCTTTTGGCTTTCGCCAAAACGATACATCAGGCTCGAAATCATTGCGCTTAAGTTGAACTAAAATCTTTTCTGAGGCTACGTAGCCTAGGTCGTAAATCCGAGCAAACGTGTCGAGTAGCTGCGTCAGCAACTTCGTCGCATCCGCGTGCCGCTTCACCACCGGCGAGTGCACGAAGATCTCACCGTTGATAAACTCGGCCTTCTTGTCTTCATCCAGCCAGTCGTAGTACTCCAGGCGCCGCTCCTGCTCCGTGCGGAGGCGCTTGGAGAGCTGCTCGATCTGCTCGGCGAGATCGGGCTGGCGGTAAAGCTCGTCGGCGAGGCGGTCGGACTCTGTGTAACTCACGCGCCTAAGGTACATCTTCGCGCCCCTATGGCCCGCTCTTCCATCGCCCAGCTCCTCGCTGATCAGCCTGTCGGCAAAACCGTCCACGTCGCCGGCTGGGTCCGCACCTTTCGCAACACACAGTTCATCGCCCTGAGCGACGGCTCCTGCCAGCGTACGCTCCAGGTCGTCGTCGACCGCGAGAACACCGACGAGGCCTTGCTCAAGCGCATCACCACCGGCGCCGCCGTCACCGCCACCGGCACCCTCGTCGAGAGCCAGGGCCGCGGCCAGAGCGTCGAGCTCAATGCCGATACCGTAGCCGTGGTTGGCGACTCCAACCCGGAGACCTACCCCCTGCAGCCCAAGAAGCACTCGCTCGAGTTCCTCCGCGAGATTGCCCACCTGCGCCCGCGCACCAACACCTTTGGATCTGTCTTGCGGATCCGGCACGCCACCGCCATGGCGATCCACCACTTCTTCGACGAGCGCGGCTTCTTCTACATCCACTCCCCGATCATCACTGGTTCGGATGCCGAGGGCGCGGGTGAGATGTTCCAGGTGACTACGCTTCCGCTAAAACAACTCCCGCGCACGGACACCGGCGAGATCGACTTCAAGAAAGACTTCTTCGGCAAGGCCACCAACCTCACCGTCTCCGGCCAGCTCGAGGCCGAACTCGGGGCCCTGGCCCTCGACAAGGTCTACACCTTCGGACCGACGTTCCGCGCCGAAAACTCAAACACGACCCGCCACCTGGCCGAGTTCTGGATGATCGAGCCCGAGATTGCCTTCGCGGACATCCACGACGACATGGATTTGGCGGAAGCCATGCTCAAGTCGGTCATCGCCGAGGTCACCGCTCGCTGCGCCGACGACTTGGAGTTCCTCGAGCAGCGCCTTACAGAAGAAGAGAAATCCAAACCCGCCCACGAGCGCGCGCCGATGCCCCTGCGCGAGAAGCTCGCCTTCGTGTGCGACAACGACTTCGAGCGCCTCACCTACACCGAGGCCATCGACATCCTGCGCGACTCAAAACCCAACAAGAAGGGCCAGTTCAACTACCTCATCGACGCCTGGGGCGCCGACCTCCAATCCGAGCACGAGCGCTACCTCGTCGAGAAGCACTTCAGGAAGCCCGTCATCCTCACCGGCTACCCGGCCGAGATCAAGGCCTTCTACATGCGCCTCAATGATGATCAGGAGGGTGTGCCCGGTAAGACCGTTGCCGCGATGGATATTCTCTTCCCGGGTATAGGCGAGATCGTGGGGGGTTCACAGCGCGAGGAAAGGCTCGATGTCCTGAAGGAAAGAATGGCCGCCTTTGAAATACCGGAGCATGAAATGGAGTGGTTTTTAGATACCAGAAGGTATGGTACTTGTCCGCATGCGGGCTTTGGATTGGGCCTCGAAAGGTTAATTATGTTTATTACCGGAATGGGGAATATTAGGGACGTGATTCCTTTTCCTCGGTATCCGGGGAGTGCGGAGTTTTAGGCCTAATCCTACAACTTTTACCCCAGCACTTCATCCACTCCAAAAGTTCCCAACTCCAGCGTCTCCACCGTATCCCCGCTTCGGTAGTGCACTACCTGCCCGTACTCCCCCTTCTCAATCCCCTCATTCTCCACCGTCCTAGGCTCCGCGTGCTGCTCCAAAGTAGCGGCGGGAAGATTCACGATCCAGTACTCTTGTATCCCGGCGAGGGCATACATGCTGAGCTTTATGGTCGAGTCGAAATCGTAAGTCGTGTCGAAGATCTCGATGACGAGTGCGATTTCATCTGCATAGGGCTTTCGCTTGCGCTCCAGAAACTCCACCGCGGATCCACGTACGACACACAAGTCCGGCTCCGGCTCACTGTAGCGAGAAAGCGTCACGGGCAGCTGCTGAGTAACGACATACCTATTGCCCGCCCTCAGCCTATCGATAAGCATCATGTTACCCCTCACCGAGCACACATAGTGCGGCGTCCCCATCCTAGCCATCTCGACAATTTTTCCGTCTACCAACTCGATGCGGCTCCCCTCCATGAGGATGCCTGCCTCGGTCATGGCCATGTACTCGTCGACGGTCCAACGCTTCTCGCGAGTGTAGGGTGGCCGTGGGGTAGCTACGGTGCGCATGCAGTAAAGGTAGGGGGATGTGCCCAACTCTAGCGGTAGGCATCCGGGCTACAAATTCAACCCCTTCCTATAAAACAACACCAGTCCCGCCACCCCCACAGAAATGGCCGCATCCGCCACGTTAAAAATGTACTTAAAGAACTCTAGCGGCGTCCCCCCAACCACCGGCATCCAATCTGGCCACACCGTCTCTATCAACGGAAAGTGCAGCATATCCACTACGTGGCCTTTCAGAAAGGTAGTGTAGCCCTCCCCGAACGGCACCCACGCTGCTACTTCGTACGCCGTGCTCGCCGTAAAGACCAGCCCATAAAACATCGAGTCAATCACATTCCCGATAGCGCCCGCGAAAATCAGGCTGAATACGACCAGCATGCCCGCCTTCGCCTTCCGGTCGAAGATCAGTCCGCGCAACAGGTACGCCAGCCCACCGATCGCGACCACCCGCACCAGCGTCAACGCAATCTTGCCCCAGCTTCCGCCAAAACTCGTCCCGAAGGCCGCGCCCTCATTCTCGACGAAGTGCACCAGGAACCAGCCCGGACCAAAGGCCTCCCCGATCGCCATGTGGGTCTTGACCCAGACCTTGCTCACCTGGTCGATCACGAGCACCGTCAACACCAGACCGATTACTAGAGAGGTGCGCTGGCGGACCTCCCCGGCGGTAATGACCTCGCGGACCACCCGCGCCTCCTGTACTTCGAGAATCTCGCTCATAGCGCCTCCACGTTGACCAGGTCCACCCTCGCGGACTCGGCGGGCGCCACGGGTTCCACGTCCTGACGGAAGAAGTCGCGGTAGAAGATCAGCAGACAGAAAACGCCAGTCGAGATCGCGGCGTCGGCCACGTTGAAGACGGGCCTAAAGAACAGATACGGCTCCCCGCCCCACACCGGCAGCCAGTCCGGGAACACGCCCTCGAACAGGGGGAAGTACAGCATGTCCACCACGTGCCCGTACATAAAGCCCGCGTAGCCACCTTCCGGCGGGAACATCGTAGCCGGCGCGTGGTAGCCGCTGTCCGAGAAGACCACGCCGTAAAAAGCGGAGTCAATGATGTTGCCCAACGCCCCCGCGAGGATCAACGCGAAGCACGCCAGGAGACCGCGATTGGCCCGCGCCTCGATGAGCTGATAGATGAGGTACCCCAGGAACCCCACCGCGATCACGCGAAACAGGCTCAGGGCAAGCTTGCCGTAGGCCCCGCCGAACTCGATCCCGAAGGCCATGCCCGGGTTCTCGATGAAGCGGAAGAACGCCCAGTCCTGCCCCGGGATCAGCGGGAACTCCGAGGCGTAGACCATGTGGGTCTTGACCCAGATCTTCACGGCTTGATCGACCAGCAAGACCACCGCCACCAAGAGAACAACGAAAGCAGAACGTTTCAAGGCGGCAGGCTAGATTGAGCCGCGCAAATTAACGGCTCTTGTCCCACACGGCGTAGGGGCACAAGGTCTAAACACTGCAAGTATGTAGACGCGCGCCGCTTAGCGCGCCATCTTGGCCTCCATACTCAGGGTCGCGTGCGGCACGGCCAGCAGGCGCTGCTTCGGGATCAGGGTCCCCGTCTGGCGGCAGATGCCGTAGACCTTATTGTCGATCCGGTCCATGGCCGCCTCCAGGTGACGGATGAGCTTCTGTTGCCGGCCGGCGAGGTCATTGAGGCGCTCGATCTCCGCCGAGCCCGTACCGTCGTCGAGGCCCTTGACCTTCGACTCCGGGCTGTCGGCCATCTCCTGCATCGACTCCTTGTAGAATTCGAGGTCCGCCTGCGCGTTGCGGAGCTTCTTGGCGATGAGCTTGCGGAACTCCTCGAGGTCCTCGTCGGAGTAGCGCGAGCTGAGTGTGGGTGCGTTCGTCATTTTGTTTTGGCTAAAACTGCGGTCAATCTGGGGCCC
>JBGTKC010000188.1:0-4831 GCA_041744755.1 Saprospiraceae bacterium | reverse complement strand
GATCGTGGGCACGATTCAGCTGGTGTTGGGGGCCTTTAAGATGGGCTTCATCGCCAATTTCCTGTCGCGACCGGTGTTGAGCGGCTTCACCTCCGCGGCGGCCATCATCATCGGCATCAGCCAAGTGAGGTACGTGCTCGGGGTCAAGATCCAAGGTTCTTCGCGCTTTCACGAAATCGGGTGGCGGACCTGGCAGGCGCTCCCGGAGGCGAATGTATACGCGATTGGCGTAGGCTTGGCGACGCTGGCGATCATTATGATCCTAAAGCGCTACGCACGAGGGGTGCCCTCGGCGCTGGTGGTGGTGGGGCTCGGGACGGCCATCGTAGCCCTGCTCGGGTGGGACTCGACGGGCCTGCCGATCGTCGGCGAGATTCCGGCGGGCCTGCCGGAGATGGTCGTCCCAGGCTTTAAGTCGGGCTTGCTCCAATCGCTGTTGCCATTGGCACTAACGCTGGCGCTAGTCGGTTTCGCGGAGTCGATCGCGATCGCGAAGGCGTCGCAGGAGCGGGTCCCGGACCACAAAGTGGACGCGAACCAGGAGCTCGTGGCCCTCGGGATGTCGAACGTCGTCGGGTCGGTCTTCCAGTCCTACGCCTCGACCGCGAGCTTCTCGCGCTCGGTGATCAACGAGGAGGCTGGCGCCAAAACGCCCATGGCCAGCGTCGTGACGGCAGTGCTCATCGGCTTGACGCTGCTGTTCTTGACGCCGCTGTTCTACTACCTCCCCGAGGCGGTACTCGGGGCAATCATCTTCGCGGCGGTCGGCAAGCTGATCGACTTCCGCTACGCGGTGAGCCTGTGGCAGGAGAGCAAAGTCGAGGGTTCAATCCTGCTGCTCACCTTCGTCGTGACGCTCACGGTCGGCATGGTGCAGGGGATTCTCGCCGGTATGTTCGTGTCGCTGGCGTGGACCGTTTACCAGATTTCGACCCCGCACATCGCCGAGATCGGGCGCGTCCGCGACACCGACTACTTCCGCAACATCAATCGCTTCAAGGACGACATCGTCGTGCGTCCGGACGTACTGATGTTCCGCTTCGACGCCCCGATCTTCTTCGGGAACGCCGGCTACTTCGAGGAGGAGCTACTCACCAAGGTCCGGCGCCGGGGCAATGACCTCCGCGCGGTCGTCATCAACTCGGAGGCCATCACCTACATCGACTCCACAGCCCAGCACATGCTCCTGGCGCTTATCGCAAAACTGCAGGCGCAAGGACTGCGCGTGGTGATCAGTGGCGCGATCGGACCGGTCCGCGAGACGATCCACCGCGGGCCGATCGGCGCGCTCATCGGCGAGGAGGCCATGTTCGTGCGCAGCTCCGAGGTCTTAGACCATATCGACGGCGTGTGTGTTCCTTCGGCGATGCAGCGCAAGATCGCCCTCGAGGGCAAGATTGCGCCGCTCACCAGACAGACTCCCCCGCGATGACCATCGAACAGATATACACCGGTTGCCTCGCCCAAGGCGCCTACTACATACGCAGCGGCGACGAGGCAGCGATCATCGACCCCTTGCGCGAGGTGCAGCCTTACCTCGCGCGCGCCAAGCGCGACGGCGTCAAAATTAAATACATCTTCGAGACGCACTTCCACGCGGACTTCGTGAGCGGGCACGTGACCTTGGCGCGGCAGACGGGTGCGCCCATCGTGTACGGTCCGGGAGCGGAGACGACTTTCGAGGCGCACGTTGCCGCCGACGGTGAGGCTTTCAAGTTGGGCGACATCACCATCGTGGCCCTGCACACCCCGGGGCACACCCTCGAGAGTACCTGCTACCTCCTTCGCGACGAGAACGGCCGCGACCACGCGCTCTTCAGCGGAGACACACTCTTCCTCGGGGATGTCGGACGACCAGATTTGGCGCAAGCATCAAATGGCCTCACCACCGAAGGTTTGGCCGGGATGCTCTTCGACTCCTTACGTAATAAGATTATGCCACTGGCGGACGACGTGCTGGTCTACCCGGCGCACGGGGCTGGCTCCGCCTGTGGGAAGAACATGAGCGCGGAGACGGTCGGGACGATCGGCGGACAGAAGTTGAGCAATTACGCCTTGCGGCAAAGCATGTCCCGTGAGGAGTTCGTCGCCGAGGTCACCGACGGCCTACATGCGCCCCCAGCCTACTTCCCGCTCAACGTGAAGATGAACCGCGAGGGCTACGAGGACATCGACACCGTGCTCGAACGCGGTACGCGGGCCTACTTACCCGAGGGGTTCGAGCGCGTCGCCAACGAGACCGGGGCCGTCGTGCTCGACGTACGCGACCGCGAGGCCTACGCCGCGGGGCACGTGCCGCGCAGCATTTTCATCGGCGTCGACGGCGGTTTCGCGCCATGGGTCGGGGCCCTGATCCGGGACACGCACCAGCCGATCTTGCTCGTGGCCGAGACCGGACGCGAGGAGGAGGTCATCACACGCTTGGCCCGCGTCGGCTTCGACCAGACTTTAGGGTACCTGGACGGCGGCCTCGAGGCTTGGCAAGCGGCTGGGCGCGAGGTTGACAACGTCCGTTCGATCGAGGCGTCCGTGGTTCAGCGCCTCATCAAAGGCGAGGCGAAAGCGTCCGAGCACGCGCCTTCCGGCAAAACGAAAGCCCCATGGATCTTCGACGTCCGCAAACCTGGCGAATACGAGTCCGGGCACCTCGCCAATGCTGAACTGGCCACGCTGGCCGATATCAACGAACACCTAGGTCGTTTTCGCGAAAGCGGCCCCTTCCTGATCCACTGCCAGAGTGGGTATCGTTCAATGATTGCGGCGAGTATATTGAAGTCGCGGGGGATACACCACTTTCAGGATGTGCGCGGGGGGTGGAAGGCGTTGGCGGCGGGGTAACCCTGGGGCATAACCCATACCGCGACGTGCTCGGCGGCAGCGGGTTGGCAATTAGAAATTCCCT
The DNA here is from genome assembly GCA_041744755.1 of Saprospiraceae bacterium. Lineage (GTDB taxonomy): Bacteria > Bacteroidota > Bacteroidia > Chitinophagales > Saprospiraceae > CALDTK01. The sequence continues at coordinate 1,929 of JBGTKC010000188.1, read as the reverse complement.
ACCCCACCTCCAAATCCGCCCACATCGGCCGTCGATGCGGAAACTGTTCTTCCCACAAGCCCCGCACCATCATCACCAACTCGTGCCGCAACTGTTCGATGTTTTCGCCGGTGCTCGCGCTGATCATGACATTCGGCGCATCGTAGCGCAGACGTAGCCGTTGCTGAAGGTCGACCTCGATCTCCTTGCGCGTCGCCTTGTCGAGGTAGTCGTCGAAGTGGCGCATGCGGAAGAGGTCGAGCTTGTTGAACACCATCAGCGTCGGCTTGTCGGCCGCGCCGAGGTCGGCCATGATCTGCTTGACGTTGTCGACGTGCTCCTCGTACTGCGGGTGCGCCAGGTCAACGACGTGGACGAGGAGGTCCGCTTCGCGCACCTCGTCGAGGGTCGACTTGAAACTCTCTACCAGGTGCGTAGGTAGCTTACGGATAAAGCCGACCGTATCGCTCAACAGGAAGGGCGTGTGCTCCAAGACCACCTTCCTAACCGTCGTGTCCAGCGTGGCGAAGAGTTTGTTCTCCGCAAACACATCCGACTTCGACAGCAGATTCATCAGGGTCGACTTGCCGACGTTGGTGTAGCCCACTAGCGAGACCCGGATTACGTCGCCGCGATTCTTGCGGCGGGTCTCGTTCTGTTGGTCGATCTTCTCGAGCTTTTCCTTGAGCTTGCCAATCACCTCCCGCACGATCCGGCGGTCGGTCTCGATCTCCTTCTCGCCCGGACCGCGCATGCCGATACCGCCGCGCTGGCGCTCCAGGTGCGTCCAGAGACCGCGGAGGCGGGGCAGGAGGTACTGCATCTGCGCCAGCTCCACTTGCGTACGCGCCTGCGCCGTCTGTGCGCGACTCGCGAAAATATCGAGGATGAGGCTCGTCCGGTCGACGATCTTGACCTTCAGTTCTTCCTCGATGATATTGGTCTGCTTGCCGCTCAGGTCGTCGTCGAAGATCACGAGGTTGATCTCCTCGTGCTTCTCGAGGTAGGCGGCGATTTCTTCCAGCTTGCCCTTGCCGACGAACGTCCGCTTATCGGGGTGCGCCAATTTCTGAATGAAGCGCTCGGTCGTTTTGGCGCCAGCCGTCAGAGCCAGGAACTCGAGCTCATCGAGGTGCTCATCGACTACCTCCTTGCGCAAACTGCCGTGCACGACGCCGACGAGGATAGCGTGCTCTTCCTCCTGCGCGAGGCCCTTGCCCCCAGTGCTCACCGTAAAGTCATTCGCCATAGGGTAAAGGAACGCCGGGCGGGGAGTTATGGGTTGTTTGGTTAGGTGGTTAGGTGGTTAGGTGGATGGTTGGTTGTTTGGTCTTCTACCGCGGGGGCGGATGACGGGCCAACCAAATAATCACATAATCAACCAACCAACCCACCGTCAGCGCAACCCCCGCACCCACGCCTTCGGGTCCTGCGTGGCTCGCTCGCGCCAGACCTCGAAGTGGACCTCTGACACTTCCGTCTCGGCATCCACCGCCGCCACGCCGAGCACATCACGCGTGCCGACTCTCGCGCCCTGCTTGACGCGCACGTCCGTGAGGTTGGAGTAGACCGTGTAGTAGTCGCCGTGTTGAACGACGATCATCGTGTGGTAGCCGGGCACGTTCTGGAGGCCGACCACCTCGCCCTCGAAGACGCACTTGACCGTGGCCCCGGGGTCGGTGCGGATGTCGACGCCCTTGTTGTTGATCTCGACGCGCTTCAGGGTCGGGTGCGCCTGGCGGCCGAAGGGCTTCGAGACGTAGCCCTTGTCGACGGGCCAGGGGAGCTTCCCGCGGTTGCTCGCGAATTCGCCACTGAGCTCGGCGTTGTAGTCGCTGGCTACCACGGGAATTGGGGCGGGTGCGGGGGCCGGCGGCGACGGCGGAGCCGCGGGTTTCGCATCTGGAGCGCTTGCCTTGGCGGCGGCGGCGGCCACACGCTTACGTTCCG
>JBGTKC010000187.1:0-10394 GCA_041744755.1 Saprospiraceae bacterium | reverse complement strand
TAAGGTAGGCTTTCGCCAAAACATGGAGCCACAGGAGAGGCCTCGCGCCCGCGCCTCCCGAGCTCCGCGTTGCTTACGGCGGTGCTGGTGTTTGGGGGCGGTGGAATTTTAGGAGATGCGGCTGCGCCGTCGGTTGTGACGCTTCGCTGGTTGTGACGCTGCCGCTTGATGACGCAAGCAGGGTGGTATGCACTGGAAATCTGGTACTGTGCTGCGGCGCACTGCGGGGACGCCTTTCAGCAAAACCAATTGTGTCTTTGCCGATCCCTCGTGACAGATACTAGCTATGATTATACCTTCTCTCAAGAGTCAACCCGATAAATCATTGCAAAATACCACACATTAACTCCCCTGAAAATTACATCTCCATACCCTAACAGGTCATAGCGGAGAGCTAACTCAGGGAATCGCTGCGCAGCAGCGAAGGCTGCGTTAGATAATTTGTAGACGTCATGTGGGGGCCGCCAGCACTTCATTCGAAGGCCAGATCAGCGATGCCGGTACGGGCAGATCGCCCTCCTCGCTTCGCTCAGGAGTGGTGTCGGTTTCTGATTGCGGCCCGTCGTCTCCTACCTCGAGGAAGGTGGCTAGGGCCTGCAAACGCTCCAGGGGTCCCTGCTCGATAATCTCTAAGAGCCGCTGGCGCAACCTGAACTCGTCGGTCTCGCGAAGGATGGGCATAGGTATGAAAGTAAAGTGGAAGTGTCGCGGTCGCCTCTTTCCATCTAAACCTATCGCACCCCCACGTACTCCGTCACCACTGCGAAACGACCCCTCGCTGATCACCAACGCGCGCCGCTCCAGACGCTCGGTGGCGGTGAGACCGCCGCGCAAGTCCGTGTCCCAAGGCTCTAGGTTGGCGGTGGGGTAGTCGCCGTGTTCGACGACCGCACCATGTTCCAGTATGTGGGTGGCTAGCCCCTTCTCGGTGGGTTCTTTACCCCGAAACTCGGCAAGGAACCGAGGGCGGCTTGGTCGCGAGTAAGGATTTAATCATGCTCGCGCACACACCACGAATTCGAAGATAATATGAGGGCACACACGCGATCGCCCTTACGCTACGCCGAGTAATTTCAGGGCCAGGTGTAGCCCAGCCAGTAGCGCAGTACCGTAAATCAGGCTACGCGAATAAGCTTCGTGAAATTCGTACTTCGGGTGGGCCGAGAGTCGCCAGTGTAACCCAGCATGTACGACCATAAATGCGTCCAGTCCGAGCGTAGAGTAATGCCGGAGCGATGGGTCGGAGGCTGAGATGAGCCAAAGCAGCACCGCGAACAGCGGTACGTGGAGGAGGATAAATGCCTGCCTAGCCACATCGTCCGGCATGCCGCGTAGGACGTAGAGAATCCTCCACTCACGGTTTTGTACTGCGTCCAGCTCGTGTGCGAGAAGTCCGGCTAAGGCAAGGTCGAACAGGGCTATCGTGCTCTCGGGCATGGGGTGAGGGTGTCTTCTGACCCGTCCGCTAAGTTATGTTGTCGCCACCAGCCGTTGTGTGGTGGGGGGTTCGCCGACCCACCGTGCGTCTCTGTTGCTCACTTTAGCGAAGTAGTTCGCGAGGTGAGACGACAGGCCACTCGTGGGTGGCTGGCCGAGCAGGTTTTGGCGAAAGCCGACGGCTTACGAGGCGTGCGCACCGAGAGCATCCAGTCAGTTCCCACGCCTCCCAAAATCTCGCTCCAGCACGGCTCGCACATTCGTCGGTCTGCATCCTGTCAGCCGCTCGACATCCTCCGTGACCTCGCCCACGTGACCCTCCGCAATGAGCGCGTACACGGACAGCATGTAGTCGGCCACGAAGCCCGGCACGCACGCCCCGGCCAACGCCCCGCGGTACGCCTCCTCGCTCGCGGCGACGTAGCGCGTGTCTCGCCCGCGAATCTCGGTGAGGACGGCGGCGATGTCGGCGTTGGCGTGTAGCTCCGGACCGGTGAGGACGTACGTGCGCCCGGCGTGACCGTCGTCGAGCAAGGTCGCAGCGGCACAGCGCCCGATGTCGGCTGGGTCGATGAAGGCTGTCCGCCCCTCGCCGGTGGTCTGGAAGATCATGTCGCGCTGCTCGATGTTGTCGCGGTCGTAGTTGCCGAAGTTGGTCGCGAAGAAGCCCGGCTGTAGGACGGTGGCCGCCGGGAGTCGCTCACGGACATCGTCGAGTACCCGCGTCATGAAGCCAATCCGCTCGGCACCGTAGGCACTGAAGAAGACGACCCGCAGGTCCAGGATGCCGGCCAGGTGCTCGATGAAGGGCCGAAGGAGTTCGTCGAGTTGAGGATCGAGCGGCGGTCCGAGGACGAAGACCGCATCCGCGCCCCGGGTAGCCTCACCGTAAGTGGAGGCGTCTGCGAAGTCGAAGCGCGTGTACTCGACCCGATTTTCAATGCCTTGCGCGAGTTCGGCTCGGCTTCCGCCAATACCTGTGCTGGCTTTTCCGGGATCGCGGCTCGCGATCCGGATGGTGGGGAGGCGCTCATCGGAGAGCAGCGCGGCGACGACCTCGCGGCCGATGGTGCCCGTGGCGCCGGTAACGAGGATGGTGGGTGAGTTGGACATGTGGTAGGAGTGCTTGGTGATTTGCTGCGGCAAAACTCCAGCGACCGGTATACATTTGCAAGTAAGTACAAAATAGTGGGGTAAGTACCTAAAGCATACTAATGAGCCAAACAGTACCTTTTAGCCCCGAAGTTTCTCCCGAAAAGCTCCTCGATGCTTGCCGCATCGACCGCTGTCCCGTAACGTCCACCATGCACGTCATCGGTGGCAAGTGGAAGCCGACCGCCATCTACGCCCTCGGTCTCGCCGGTGTCCTACGCTTCGGGGAATTACGCCGCGCCATCCCGCAGGTCTCACAGAAGATGCTGACGCAACACCTCCGCGAACTCGAGGCCGACGGCATCGTGTGGCGCAAGATCTACGCCGAGGTACCGCCTCGGGTCGAGTACGGCTTGACGGACAAAGGCGAGACCCTGCGCGAGGTGATGGCGGCGCTGGCGGACTGGGGGCGGGTGTATGGGTGAGGGCGGGGGCCGACCGACTCCCGTCTGTGCCGCGCCAAGTACTGCGCTCGCTTACTCGCCCTCCTCCATCACGAGGGCATTACACTTCAACAAAATCTCCTGCAAGTCCGCCCCCTCCGAGCGCAGTGGATCGATTGCCGCGACAAGCCGGGCGCGCATCTCGTATAGGGCCTCCCGGGAGTACTTTGTTGACCCACGCACCAAGTCTAACTTCATTAATGCCGCCTGCTGGTCCTGCTTCGGATTAAACCAGCCGTTCAGCTCCGAGCACTGGTGGCACACGCCCGCCTTGTTAATCAGCGAGCAGCGCTCGTCAAAGATCTCGGTCATCGTCCGGCGGCCGGCCTGCAGCAAATATTTGGCGACGCCTTCGGTCTTCTCGAGGATCAAGGCCACCTCCGCAACCGAGAAGCCATGTACGTCCTTGAGGATGAGGGCGACCTGGTTCTCGACGGGCAGATTTTTTGAGATACACGTGAAGCAGGTGTTGATGTGCTCGCGCATCTCGTAGCGCGCCGCCGGCGAGGTCTCGTGCACGGCGGTGATCGCGTTCCTGAGACCTTCGTCGGCGAGGACGAGGGCTTTGGCTTTCGCCGAAACGTCCGGCGCCCAGCGCCGCTGTCGCTCGAGTTGATTGTAGGCCAGCCGTGTTGCGATCTGGAAGACCCAGGTCTTGAGCGAGGCTTCGGACCGGAAGCTCGCGATGTGCGCGAAGGCCTTGATGAAAGTGTCGTGCGTGAGGTCCTCGGCGTCGTTGCGGTTGGCGAGCAGGCGGTAGAGGTACGAGCGGAGCTGGTCCTGGAAGGCGGCGAAGAGGGTTTGGAAGGCGTCGATGTCGCCGGCCATCGCTAAGCGGAGGGTTTGGTCGCGGTCGTGCATGCGGTTGGATGTTTTAGCGAAAGCGGAGAAGGACAGCGCCTACGGCAGTAGCACCACCTTCCCTGTCGTCTGTCGCGCCTCGATCTGGCGATGTGCCTCGGCGGCCTCCCTGAGCGGAAAGCTATGGCTGGTGTCGATGCGGAGCTTGCCCTCGGCCACGAGCGCGATTACGCTCCCGAGCGCCTCCTGCCAAAGCTCGGGCTGCGTCGTGATCCAATGCGCGAGGTTGAAGCCCGTCTGCCGGAGGCTCTCGTCGACGAAGCGCTCGGGGTGGACGCTGCCCTGCACGCCGCTCGCGCAGCCATACACGATGAGGTGCCCGCCCGGCGCGAGCGACTTGACGGTCTGGTTGTACACCTCTCCACCGACCATCTCGAAGGCCAGGTCCACGCCTTCGCCGTCGGTCATTGCGCGGACGCGGACGCTCCAATCCGGCAGCGAGTAGTCGACCGTAAGGTCGGCGCCGTTCTCTTTCGCACGCTCGAGTTTCGCAGCAGAACCGCTGGCCGCGATCACGCGTGCCCCTCGCAGCTTCGCGAGCTGGACCAGCAGCGAGCCCACGCCACCGGCAGCCGCGTTGATGAGGACCGTCTTCCCCTGTAACGCTCCGGCCACCCGCGAGATCATCAACTGCGCCGTCGAGCCCTGTACGAAGATCCCCGTGGCGGTTTTGGTATTGACGTGCGGCGGCAGCGGCACGCAGTAGGCGGCTTTCGCCAAAACGTACTCCGCGTACCCTCCGCCGGCTGGGAGAATGGCGAGGACGCTAGTCCCGACGGCGTAGGGCGCGCCGACGCCCTCGCCGAGCGCGACCACCTCGCCGGCGGCCTCCGTGCCGATGACGTAGGGCAGGGGCGTAGGCTGGAAGTAGAGATTGCGCCGCCGCAGCGTGTCGGCATAGTTGATGCCGATGGCTTCGACCTTGACCAGCACTTCGCCAGCCTGCGGCCGGGGGATAGTTGTCTCGACGAGCCGTAGCTCGCCGGGTGCACCGTAGCGGTCGAGTCGTACCTGTCGCATGTGGTTGTTCATGCAACTTTGACCGCTGGGGCGGGGGAAATGGATGAAGGAGGGGAGAATAGTTTTAGGGAGAGTACAATAAGATTCTTTGTCGTCGTGCTTCGCGACTAACAGCGATCGGGAATCTAGGAAAAGGTAGACAAGCGAGCCCAACTACGCTACGGAGACTCACCTCACTCCCTTAACAGCTTCCTCAACCTTCCCTGGTACGCCTGCAAATACGCGCGCTGCTGTCGCTCAGGCAAGAAGGACCTTCCGACGAGGCGCTCCACCCCGCCAGACAGTCTCGGCAACGCTGCAAAAAGCCTATCGACCACCGCAACCGGAATCCCCGCCTGTTGTCCGAGTACCCGAAACTGCTCACCCACCTTCCCTCGCGCCAGCGGCTCCGGCAGCAGCCCGCCGTTTAGCGCAAAGGGGCTGTCCTCCACGTGCAATCCAGTGTAGAGTAAATCATACGCAGGGGAGATCATGCCGTCCCCGAAGCGCGTCTCTACGATGGAAAAATTCTTGTAGTGCGCGTCCCCATTCCCAACCAGGTAATTGAAGACGATCAGTCGATAAAGCTTGACGGCTTCTACGAGGTAAGCCGCGAAAAAGCGTTTCAACAGGCTGAATAGCTCCAGGTAGTTTCCTTCGTACTTATAGTCGCTCCCGTGCGTCGCCGGTGTTCGTTGGGCCAGCGCGGCGAAGTCTTCCACGGCTAACTTCTTGCCACCGTCCCCCACGTCGAAGCGACGCGTGATGTACGCTGGCGATCCGTCCTCGAAGAAGATCAGCCCGTTCTCCGCCGTCCGGATGTCGAATACCTGGGCGGCGAGTTGCATGCTCAGGTGCTCATTGGCTGGCATCAAGTCTACCTCCTTCGCGAGCGAGGACTCGATGATGGGCTTGAGGATATGCGTGCCCTGCTCTCCGGCGGGCGTCACGTGGAGCCGGCTCCCTTCTTGGATCAGCGAATACTTCTCTTGGACGCCCGAAAGCGAAAGCCGTCCGAGTTGCTGCGTGAGTAGAGACGAGCGGTCGGGCCGATCGGGTCGCGTGAAGTCGAGGACGGGCGACACAGACTTCCCATCCCAGAGGGCCAGTCTGGCCATCCGCGAGTATCCATCGGGGGAGTCGCTCAGCTTGGACGGACAGCGTCCGCGCAGTTGTTGCCGGAAGGCCTCAGTCATGGTCCAAAGCTTGAACGGTGATCGCGCCTACGGTGTCTGCCTTAGCTACCAAGAGTAGGATGCTGAAATAATCCTCTGGGTCGACGCGCTGAAGCTCGCACAGGATGCGCTTGTTGGTGCCCTCTGGGAGCAGTTGATAAAGGAAGGGGAAGAAGGTCTGGCTTTCGTATGGCTCGCTGCGCTTCGGGAGCGTGAGGCTCACCGGTGGGGAGGCGGCCGTAGCTAGGTAGGCTTCATCATACGTGTAGCCATACCGGCCGTCGTCGAACTCGGTGACGACACCAGCTAAATCTCTCCGGAAGTAAACGTTTGCGGACCTCATACCCCAAGCATTTTCACCCTTACCTCCATCTCAAAGCCCAGCACGTCCAGCAGTTTGAAAAGTACTGTCAACGTCGGATTCCCCTGTCCGCGCTCGATCTTATACACGGTGTTGTGCGATATATCGGCGTAGGTGGCGAGTTCGCGCTGGGTGATGCGCAGCGACTTCCGGCGATCGCGGAGGGCGGTACCTAATTCTGTCATTCCCATTGTGGCGTGATTATTGGCTGTTTGAACGCTCAATCTTTTGTGAAGGTAGCGATTTTCATGATTTAGTGTGATTTTGGTTGTAGGCTACTTTGATTTCGGCTTTCGCCAAAACGCAGCCTGGCGTGGGAACCTTAGCCCTACCGAATGCCTGGAAGACTTCGCGCCCATCCCCACGTAGCACTTTCGCAAAAACATGAGTTTTGCCGAAATCGAAGATCCGCGCAAGCAAAGGCGCCCACTCGTCAACGGCCCACTGGCAGGAGCCAGTCGAACGGGCCTCCGCGGCGTTCGCACGAAGCAATGGGCCGGGACCCGCTGCTGAGTTAGCCGGTGCCGCATTCAATAGTCAGCACCTCCTCAAACCCCCACTACCCTAAATCAGGCACGTACCTTGCCGTAGGTCCCCCGCCATCCCGCATGTCATAACCCACCGCAAGCACCGATGCCCAAGACCCTCGAGCCCTACTCCGGACCCTTCGGCGAGGCGGAGGCCTGGCACCTGCTGCGGCGCTGCACCTACGCCCCGACGCTGGCCAGAGTCAAGGAGGCCGTGCGGGAGGGCCTGCCGAGGACGCTCGACCGCGTACTGGCCTACGACCCGGACTACGGGCCGCCCCTGAAGTACCACACCAACGTGGTCGACCCCAATGTGGCCTTCGGGGAGACCTGGATCAAGGCGCCCTATAGCACCACCGTCGACCTGTTCCCCTACCGATACGGATCGCTCCTCGCCTGGATCCTCGAAGGGATCTACCGCAGCGGCGACACCGTCAACGCGAAGCTGTGGATGTTCTGGATCAACCACTTCGGCGTCGAGGTCGGCGGCGACCAACGCACCACCTACAACTACTTCCTGCGGCTGCGCGACCAAGGGCTCGGCAGCTACAAACAGCTCATCCGCGAAGTGGCCCTCGAGCCGGAGATGCTGCGCTTCCTCAACGGCGACAAGAACTCCGCCGCCAGCCCAAACGAGAACTTCGCCCGCGAACTGCTGGAGCTCTACACCCTCGGGAAAGGTCCGCAGGCGGCCACCGGGGACTACACTACCTACACCGAGCAGGACGTGCGGGCCCTGGCGCGCGCCCTCACCGGCTACGAGATCTGGGACGCGTACAGCAGCGACAAGGACAAGCAGCCCAGCGTCCACTTCCGCGCCGATCGCCACGACGCGACGAGCAAGCAGTTGAGCCACCGCTTCGGCGGCGTGACCATCGCCGCGGCCGGCGAGGCCGAGCTCGGCAATGTGATCGACCTGGTCTTCGCACACGGCGCCGCCGGCGATCACCTCGCCCGCAAGCTCTACCGCTACTTCGTCCACTACGACGTCGACGCGGCGGCCGAGACCGGAGCCGTACTGGCGCTGGGGCAGGTTTTGCGCGAAAGCGCCTTCGAGATGAAACCCGCCCTGCGCCGACTCCTGGGCAGTGAAGCCTTCTTCGACCGAGACGCGCGCGGCGCCCTCATCAAAAGCCCAATGGAGTTCTCCGTCGGGCTCCACCGCAGCATGGGCTTCGTGATGCCGACGGAAACTCTAAAGCGCTACCGCCTCATGCAGCGCGTGCAGTGGATGCTCTACGACCAGCGGATGCTGCCCTTCGAACCGCCGAGCGTCGCGGGCTGGAAGGCCTACTACCAGGCGCCGCTCTACAACCGCTACTGGATCAGTTCGGCGACCCTTCAGAACCGCATGGGGACGGTCTGGAACTGGGTCGAGAACGGCCTGGTGCTCGACGGGGAGCCACTCTTCGTCCCGGACGTACTCGCCTACGTCGCAACGTTCGAGAATCCTGCAAACCCGACGGACCTCATCGCCGAGCTGGCCGTGCGCCACCTGCCGATGCCGATTACCGCCGGCCAGGCGCTCGTGCTCAAGGGTATGCTCTTGCCCGGCCTCCCGGACTTCGAATGGACGATCCAGTACGACGCCTACCTCGACGCGCCCAACGACGAGGGCCTGCGCATGTCGGTCGAGCGCAAGCTGCGCAACGTGTTCGTCGCTCTACACGGATCGTCTGAATACCACCTGTTTTGAGTCACGCCACACCCGCCACCACCATGAAGATCGCGCGCCGCGGATTCCTCAAGACTTCCTTCGCCGCCGCGCCGCTGCTGGCCGGTGGTATGCCGTTCGGGATGCCCCGCAGCGCCCTGTTTGACGTCATCAACGGCGGGGCTACCGACCGGGTGCTGGTGCTCATCAATCTCGTGGGTGGCAACGACGGCCTCAACAGCCTCGTACCACTCGATCAGTACGACAATCTGGCGGCGGTAAGGGGCAACGTTCTGCTTCCGCAAAACAAGCTCGTCGGACTCACCTCGACCTTGGGACTGCACCCGAGCCTCACGCCGTTCGACAAGCTCTGGAAAGAAGGATCGCTGGGCATTATCCAAGGCGTCGGCTACCCGGACCAGAACGGGAGTCACTTTCGCTCGGCAGACATCTGGGCGACCGCCTCTGCCGCGGACGAGGTGATTACAACCGGCTGGCTCGGCCGGCAGCTCGACCGCGATTATCCCGGTTTCCCGGAAAACTACCCGAACGCCGACGCCACCGACCCGGTCGCCATCTCGATGGGGAGTGCCGCCAGCGAAACCTGCCAGGGGAGCGTGAGCAACTTCTCGCTGGCCGTGCGCGACCCGCGCTACACGATCAGCGTCTTCGAAACCCCTGATGCACAGGTGCCGGACTCCGGCTACGGTCGCGAACTCGACTTCCTGCGCACCGCCGCCTCACAGACGAACGCCTACGGGGAGGTGGTGCGCACGAAGGTGACCAAAGGCTTCAACCTCGCGACCTACCCCTCGGACAACTACCTCGCCGACCAGCTTCGGTGGATCGCGCGCATGATCTCCGGTGGGCTCAAGACCAGGGTCTACGTGGCGACGCTCGGCGGCTTCGACACGCACGCCTCGCAAGTGGTGGACGGCAAGCCGCTCGAGGGTGAGCACGCGCGGCTGCTCGACAAGTTGGCGAAGGCCATTGGCGCCTTCCAGGCAGATCTTAACGCCCTTGGAATCGCCGAGCGCGTCATCGGGATGACCTTCTCGGAGTTCGGCAGGCGCATCCGCTCGAATGCGGCCTTCGGCACGGACCACGGCGCGGCGGCACCGCAGTTCCTGTTTGGCGCCTGCGTGAATGCAAAGGTTTTGGGTGCCAATCCGACCATCGACCGAGCCGTCGACGAGCAGGAGAGTCTGCCGATGCAGTACGACTTTAGGGACGTGTACGGCTCGGTGCTGGAAGAGTGGTTTGCGGTAGCCCCGGCGGATGTACGGCGGGTGCTGTACGCTGAGTATACGCGCTTGCCGATCATCAGTCCGTGTGGTACGGTGGATGTGCGGGACGCTGCGCCGATAGCGCCACTTGCGATGGCAGTAAGTCCGTCGGTCTTTTCGGCATCGACGACGGTGACCTTCACCACGGTGGCTGATGCACGTGTCGAACTCGAGGCCTACGACATGACGGGGCGGCGCTTGGAGACCTTGTTTTCGCGAAAGCTGCCGGCTGGGGAGCATACGGTGACGGTGTTGACGGGAGCGTATCCGGCTGGCGTGGTGGTGTTTAGGTTGCGGGAAGGCGCGCAGGTGAGGGTGGTGAGAGGGGTGCGGGGGTAGCGGCGTTCAACCGGCTCCCGCCGGTGCCGCGTATATTTTCAACGCAAAGGCGCGAATGAGGAACGCAAAGGCGCAAATGCTTTTGCACCGCCGGTACGGGACATCGCGACGGGCTTTGCGCCCTTTGCGTAGCGCGTTGCGCCTGCGTCTTTGCGTTGAA
>JBGTKC010000186.1:0-29758 GCA_041744755.1 Saprospiraceae bacterium | reverse complement strand
CGGGCGTTGTCGTCCCAGACCTGTGGATCGAAGTTCTTGACCTCGCGACCGAGTTGCTGCTGCTGCTCCGGATCGGGGGTCGCGAGGATCGCGGCGGCCGTTTTCAGATCTCCGAAAAGTATGGCTTGGCCGTGCGTCATGTACTGCTCGGCACTCGTGTATTTAATTCCGCTCAAGGCAAAACCCGCCTCGTGCCACTGCGAGAAGGGGCCCTTGGTTTGCCGGAAGAAGTGCAGTCCGTCGAAGTCGGAGAGCGGCTGCGCGGCCACGTCGTCTAGCACCTGATTGAACATGGCCGTGCGGCCGATGCCCTCGAGGCGCTGGGCGCGGAAGGAGTGGGAGAGGTAGTTCAGGGGACAATCGTTGAAGGGGGAAGGGTGAATGGCTGCGCGGACCACTACGAGTTACTACCGTGGTTAACGCTATGGAAAAACAAGCAGCAAATATGGTGAGGGAGGTGACGGTGACGCATCCGGCCGAGGCGGTGACACAGGAGGTTGTGGGCTTACCGTCCGCCGACACCTTTACACGAGCGCTTTCCCGGGCGGAGGATCTGATGCTCCGCGCCCCAGCTACCTAGGTGATGATCGACTCAACTGCGCGAGGCCTTCCGAGCGGATGCCCCGGCTTACGGCGAGGTAGACTTTGGGGGCGTGCATACGGGAGGAGATGGGAGGGTGTGAAGATTGGTTGATGGGAGGATGGCTGGACGTGCCGTTGGGGCGGGCTCCGAAGCTGGCTCTACATGGTCCAGTAGGGTCTGACAAAATCTTTTGCGGATGACATGTTAGACTCGATAACTAAAACAATTTGTATCAAATTACACTTCCACAAACCATCCCTCATGCACGTCACCTACGCCGGGCGCTACGCCGACCCGATCACCGATTTTGGTTTTAAGCGTCTGTTCGCTGGCCACACCACCCTCATCGCCTTCATTAATGCCGTACTCCCCGCGCGGGATCGGGTGACGGCGATATCGTACCTCCACACTGAAGTAATCGGGGATGCCGTGGCCACGCGGACCGTCGTTTACGACCTCCGCTGCCGCACGGCCGACGGGCGCACGGTCATCGTCGAGGTCCAGCGCCTTCCGCAGCCCTTTTTCAAGGAGCGGACATTGTACTATGCGATGCGCTCCTTCTCGGAGCAGGTCAAGCCCGGTGACGATTACTACCAGCTGAAACCTGTCTACGTGATCGCCCTCGTCGACTACGACCTCCCGGGGGCGAACGGCAGCGCTGGATACGATGGCTACTTCCATCGCTTTCGGATGACGACGGACTCGGGGGAACTGTTCTCCGACGTTCTTCAGTTGTACTTTGTGGAACTCAACAAGCTACCCATGACCCTCGACAAGGCAACTACCGATTCGGATACCATGCCCGCGCTGGAGCAGTGGGCCCGCGCCCTGCGCAACATGACGGCGATGGACGAGATACCCGAGTGGGTCACCGAGGAGGAGATCCGCAAGGCCTTTACGACGATGGAGGTCGCCAATATGAGCGCAGGCGAGCGCGAGAATTGGGAGCGGGCTTTGGCCCTAGACCGAGACTTACGGGGTGCAGTACTACAGCAGTATATCTACGGTAAGGAGCAGGGGATCGAGCAGGGGATCGAGCAGGGGATCGAGCGGGGTACCGATCGAACTACCCGCGAGATTGCGATCGCCATGGATGCCGAAGGCTTCCCCCGTGAGGTAATTTCGCGTGTGACGAAGTTGGCTCCGGGGGAGCTGGACGCGTTACTCGGGCTACATTCGTAGGCGAACCTCAATGACTACTCGGTGAAATTTGCCACGTCGCCCACGGGCGGGGTCAGCCTTGCCGGAGGGCTACCGACCCTTCGCCCTGCACTATCCTGATGTGTGGAAGCCGTATCCACATTACAGTCCGCGTGGCGTTTTCCACTTTGAAGCAAGATTCTTCCAAGACCGTCTATGGGGGGGGCACGGTGAGACCGTAGTAATGAAACCACAGGGGAAGGGGAGCCTCATTCTGAGGGACTAATAATTTGGTCTACCCCCGGCGTTGGCGAAGTCCATGTTTGTCGAGGATTACGGTCCTGGACAAACGCTTTATTCCGATGGGGAGCAAGCCGTCTTCTAGCCTCCATCGGTTTTGGCGAAAGCCTAGCGTTTTGGCGGAGGCCCGACCACCTCTTCCCCCACCCTCGCGAACTTTCGCCCCCCACCCCACGAGAACACCCACGCACTACTTTGCGGCGCGGCAGCTTACCGCAAATTAGAACGTGGAGCCGCCCCACCCCCAAAGACCCCACACATGCAAATCAACGACCGCCAAAACACCAAGATCGTCGCCACCGTCGGACCGGCCTGCATCGAGCGCCACATGCTCCAGGCCCTCATCGAGGAGGGCGTCGATATCTTCCGCCTCAATTTCTCCCACGGGAGCCACGAGGTCCACGCCGAGACCATCGCGCGCATCGACTCGATCAACACCGAGCTCGGGACCCACGTCGGCATCATGGCCGACCTCCAGGGCCCGAAGCTGCGCGTGGGCAAGATGGCCGGGGAAGGCCTCGAACTCGCCGAGGGCGACGTGGTGACCTTCACCAACGAGAAGCGCATCGGCGACAAGGACGGCGTCTATATGTCGTACCCGCAGTTCGCGCAGGACGTCGAGGTCGGCGAGCGCGTCATGGTGGACGACGGCAAACTCGTCTTCGAGGTCGTGAGCACGGACGGGGTCTCGAAGGTGCAGCTCAAGTCGCTCTACGCCGGGACCCTCAAGGACAATAAAGGCGTCAACCTCCCGAACACCAACATCTCACTACCGTCCCTCACCGACAAGGACAACGCCGACCTCGAGTACATCCTGGCCAACCACCCGACCGTCAACTGGATCGCGCTGAGCTTCGTGCGCACCGCCAAGGAGGTCAAGGACCTCAAGGACCGCATCGCCGCTGCCGGTCACCAGGCCAAGGTGATCTCGAAGATCGAGAAGCCCGAGGCGATCAAGAACATCGACAAGATCATCAAGGCCTCCAACGCCATCATGGTGGCGCGCGGCGACCTCGGGATCGAGCTGCCGATGGAGCAGCTGCCGATCGTGCAGAAGATGATCGTCCGCAAGTGCATCCAGCGCGCGCGTCCCGTGATCGTGGCCACGCAGATGATGGACTCGATGATCGACAATCCCTCCCCTACCCGCGCCGAGATCACCGACGTGGCCAACGCCGTGCTCGACGGCACGGACGCCGTGATGCTCTCGGGTGAGACGAGCGTCGGGCGCCACCCGGTCAAGGTGGTGGAGGCGATGAACAAGATCATCGAGCAGGCCGAGATGGCGTACAACTTCGACGGTCGCCACCCGGAGACGAGCGAGAAGTCGAGCAACTTCCTCTCGGACGCCGTCTGCTTCGGCGCCGCGCGCATCGCGAGCGAACTCGGCGCGAAGGCCATTTGTGGACTGACGGTGAGCGGTTATACGGCCTTTAAGATTTCGAGCTACCGGGCGGCGAATACCAAGATTTATATCTTCTCCAACCAGGAGCATCTGTTGGGGGCGCTCAACTTGGTGTGGGGCGTGCGCGGCTTTTATTACGATAAGTTCACCAGCACCGACGACACGATCGAGGACACCATTAATTTGCTGAAGGCAAAGGGCTTGCTGGAGAAAGGCGACAGGGTTGTCAACACCGGCTCCATGCCGATCGAGAAGCGGTTTACGACCAATATGATGAAGGTGACGGTGGTGGAGTAGAGCGGACGTTAAGACCGCTATGCTCATCCATCAGGCGAAGTCGGTGGTCTCGTCCCTAAACGCGGAGTAGGAGGAGGGATTACTGCGCTCCGCTGGTGATCCCGTTCAGGGGGGGCGGCTCAAGTTCCGCGGCCGCTGCGCGAGCCGCTACGCGGACAGTCGCCGCGGCGCTCGGTCGACTTACGACCAAGCTCGACATCTGCCGGTCGCCGCGGCGACCGTCCACCTTTGGTGGACCCCGCGCATCGGCCGCGGACCTTGGCGGAGGAGGAGGGATTCGAACCCCCGGTACCCTTGCGAGTACACCTGATTTCGAATCAGGCACATTCAACCGCTCTGCCACTCCTCCGTGGTCGCCGCGAACATGCGTTTTGGCGAAGGCCGCACCAGACCTACGGTGCGAAAGCGGGCGCGAAAGTACGAGCCACACGGATATGACGCGCGGGAAAGTTTCTTACTTCGCCCCCCATGCACGACTCCGCCGCCGCCCTGCTCACCGCCACCGTCACCTACGAGGGCGGCCTGCGCACCACCTGCACCCACGTCGCCTCCGGGCAGACCTTCATCACCGACGCCCCGGTCGACAACCACGGCAAGGGCGAGGCCTTTAGCCCGACCGACCTGGCCGCGACCTCACTGGCGGCCTGCATCCTCACCACCATCGCCATCATGCTCGAGCACCGCGAACTCGACTTCCAGGGTGCGCGCGCCGAGGTGATCAAGGTGATGGGCGGTCCGCCGCGGCGCATTACCGGGATCCGGACCGTAATCTACGCGCCGGCGGTAGACTACACCCCGGCGCAGCGCGAGCTGATCGCTAAGGTGGTGGAGGCCTGTCCGGTGGGGCGCTCGCTACATCCCGACCTCGCGCAGGATACGGTCGTGGTTTACGAAGACTAGCCGCGCCCGCGTAGCTTCGGCCACTGTTATGAGCGACTCCATCCTCCAGCCCGCCTCCGGGAAAGACCAGGTGTTCACGAAGGACCAGGCCGGCCGCGTGGACTTCAAGTTCAACGAGCAGGTCGTGTCGGTCTTCGACGATATGGTGACGCGCTCGGTGCCGTTCTACGTCGAGATGCAGCGCATGATGACGGAGCTTGCTCGCGACATCGTGCTCCCGGGCACGAGCGTGTACGACCTCGGGTGCTCGACGGGGACGACGTTCATGAACCTCGACAGGGTTTTGCCGGAAGGCGTCAAATTCGTCGGCCTCGACAACTCCCAGCCGATGCTCGAGCAGTGCCGCGAGAACCTTGCGTCGGCCGGGGTGACGCGCACCGTGGAGCTCGAGTACGCCGACCTCAACCAGGGCATCTCGCTCGACAATGCCTCGCTGGTGGTGCTGTGCCTCACGCTACAGTTCGTGCGGCCGCTCAAGCGCGAGAAGCTCGTCCGCAGCATCTACGAGCAGTTGCCCGAGAACGGGGCCGTACTCTTAGTAGAAAAGGTACTGGGCGAGAGCTCGCTGTTCAACCGGCTCTTCATCGACCACTACTACGCCTTCAAGCGCCGCAACGACTACTCCGAGATGGAGATCTCGCAGAAGCGCGAGGCACTGGAGAACGTACTGATTCCTTACAAGCTGGACGAGAACCGGGAGCTCCTTTCCGAAGTCGGCTTCCGGCACGTGGAGGTCTTTTTCAAGTGGTACAACTTCACCGGAATAGTGGCGGTAAAATAGGCGTGAGGATGGTCCAGGCCACCAAACAACCATTCCACCAAGCAACCAAACAACCGCCCCCTCCCATGGTCAAGCTCGGAGATTTCCTCTTCCTGTACCGCAACTACCTGTTCCCGGTCTTCTACCTGCTGATGTTCCTCCCGGGGCCGCGCATCTTCGGGGACTGGCGCACGGCCGTGGCGCTTGGGCTCGCGGTGACGGTGCTCGGGCAGCTGGTCCGCGTGACCACGATCGGGTTCGACTACATCATCCGCGGCGGGCGCAACAAGAGGGTCTACGCCGAGGACCTCGTCACGACGGGATTGTTTGCCCACACCCGCAACCCGATGTACGTCGGCAACGTCACGATGCTGCTCGGGATGGGGATCGTGTCCAACAACCTCCTGTACCTCCTCGTCATGGTACCGGCTTTCTTCTTCATCTACGAGTGCATCATCCGCGCCGAGGAGCACTTTTTGCGTAACAAGTTTGGGCCCGGCTTCGACGCCTACGCCGCCGACGTCCCGCGGTGGCTACCGAGACTAGACGGCCTCGGCGAGACCCTCAACGGCGGCGGCTTCAACGCCAGGCGTGTGCTGATCAAGGAGTACAACACCACCGCCATCTGGATGATCGCCGCCGTCCTGCTCACGATGACGCACATCTGGCGGGCCGGCGGCGAGGCCGCCATCGAACCCGTCGCCACCTGGTACATCCTGGCGCTCCTGCTCATCGTCGGGGCCTACCTCACGGTCCGCTTCCTCAAGAAGTCGGGCCGCATCCAGGCTTGATCGTAAGAGCGCCCAGCTAGCGGAGCGCCCATTTAGCGGAGCGCCCTGCCTTTCCCTCCCATTCCGTACTTTCGCGCGCCGTTTGCCCTAAACGACCGCCCGTTATGCCCCAAGTCACCCTCGACCGCACCTCCGCCGCGGAATTCACGCTCACCGTCGAACTCGCGCCCGACGACTACCAGTCGCGCGCCTCCGCAGAGCTCAAGAAGCTCGCGCGTACCGCCAAGATCAAGGGCTTCCGCCCCGGCAAAGTGCCGGCGGGCTACATGAAGAAAGCCTATGGCAAGGGCGTGGTCATGGACGCGATCTCGAAGTCGCTCGACGCCGCCATCGAAGACGCCGTCAAGAAGGAGGAGCTCGAGATCTTCGGGCAGCTCAACTCTGTCGAGGAGCCGGACCTGAGTCACCTCTCCGCGGACCTCGACGACACGCTCACCTTCAAGTTCGAGGGTGGCCTCGTCCCGAAGGTGGAGGACGTCGACACGGACGTACTTAAATCCGTGAGTCGCTACACCGTTCAGCTCACTGACGAGGAGGCCGACGCCAAGATCGACGATGCCCGCAAGCGGCACATGGACTACCTCGAGCGCGACGTAGTCGAGACCGAGGATGACTTCGCGACCCTCGTGGTGAGCGACCCGGAGCTGGACGCCAAGTACTACGGTGACGCCGGCTCCGCTCACAGCGCCGAACCCACGGTCGGCAACGACGCCAAGGACGAGGCCGATGCCGAGAGCGCCGAGCATCAGCACGGGGGCTCCGACGGTGACGACGCCGAGGAACTCGAGGTCGAGGTAGAGGACGACGAAGCGGAAGACAACCGCGTCGCCGACAAGCCGAGAGACCCCCGCCCGCGGCAGTTCCTCCGCGCCTCGGAGATGATCGAGATGTCGCGCTACAAGCTCGTCGATAAAGGTCGCGGTACGGAGCTCATCCTGGCCCTGGCCGACCTCCAAGAAGAGGCCTGGGAGCGTTTCGCCAAGGTCATCACCGAGGACGGCACCACGACCTTCACGCTCGCCAAGGTGGACCGCGAGCTTCTGCCCGAGCACGGCGAAGGATTATACCAGAAGATCTTCGGGGAGTCGACTTCCGTCAAAACCCAGGACGAGGCCCGCGCCGAGTTCAAGAAAATGTTCGGCGACAACAGTCAGGACAACCTCGACGACTTTACCCTCGAGCAGATTATCGACGCCCTCGACGGCGCCAACCCGATCGACACCCCCCGCGCCGCGATCAAGACCCGCCTCGAACTCGCGCGTAACGAGGAGCTCGCCGCCGCCAAGAAGGAGAACCGCGCACCGGAGTACGACCACGACCTCACCGAGGCCGACCGCCACGGCCTGGCGCGCCGCCTGAAGTGGATGGCGATCCGCAAGGTGCTGGTAGACACCCACAACATCGACCTGACCAAAGAGGACATGGACGGCGCCATCGAGCGGGAGTACCGCAAACAGCTCGGCGGCATGGGCCTCGACCCGGAGCAGTTCCGCGCGCAGTTCTTCGACACTTTCCGCAAGAATCTCTTCGAGAACCGCGAGCGGATGATGGAGATGACCGACGAAATGCTGACCGGCGCCCTACTCGTCAAGCTCGAGGAGGAAGGTGTGCTCGGCGAGCGTCAGTACGTGAGCGAGACCGACTTTAGTAACACGGTCGAGGCGTACAACAAGCGCGTGAGCGAGCAGCTCGAAGGGCTGCGGGCGCAGCCCCTGGCGTAAGGCTGGGTCGGGGGAGCGGCACCGTGTGATGACGGCGGCCCCGCGTTCGAATCGGGAGGGGGTCCACGCTCGGGAGACGTGTGGGCCCCGTCGCTTTTAAAGTACAAATCTCCGGGAGCTCGGGGACTCGCACGGCAATAGGGCGTGAGAGGGAAGGTGCGCTATGGAAATCACTCCCGCCGCATCATAGCCACGGGTCGGGCAAACAGCAACTATAATCCTTGTCCTCCAGATTTGTGGGGCGAAAATATTTTAGTGTCCGCTGTATACCATATTATCTCCTGGTGCTAGATTGCATGCACCTAAACATAATCTTAACGGTGGTTGGACCTGCATCATAGGTCGAATGCCCCTTAGATAACGTAATACCTTCCTCAACCTCCACGAAGAAACCCTCCCCCCGACTATGCATACAGATGTTACACACAGATGCATGCGCGCCTTGCGCCCTGTCCTCCTCACCTGCGTCGCGCTCTTTGCCCTTACCTCACTCTGGTCCCAGACGACGGTCCGCGGCACGATCGTCGACGCCTCGGCGGAGCCGCTCATTGGGGTATCCGTAATGGCGAAGGGTACCTCGATCGGGACCGTGACCGACGTGGACGGAAAGTACTCCCTCGAGGTCCCCGTGGGGACGGAGGCCCTCGTGTTCTCGTACATCGGCTACGGCGCCTCCGAGGAACCGCTGGCCGGGCGTAGTTCGGTCGATGTGACGCTGAACGAGAGTTCTGCGATCATGGACGAGGTCGTCGTCGTCGCCTACGGCACGCAGAGGAAGGTCACGATCACCGGGGCGGTCGCCTCGCTGCAGGGCGAGGCCATCCTCGCGTCCCCGGCGGTCAACATCACCAACTCTCTCGCGGGCCGGCTCCCCGGCCTGGTGGTCATCCAGCCGAGCGGGGAACCGGGGGCGGACGCCGCGCGGGTCTCGATCCGCGGGACCAACACCCTCGGCAACAATAGCCCCCTCATCGTCATCGACGGGATCCCCGACCGCGAGGGGGGATTTGGACTCATCAGCCCGCAGGACATCGAGTCTGTGTCGGTCCTGAAGGACGCCTCCGCAGCGATCTACGGCGCGCGGGCGGCCAACGGCGCGATCCTGATCACGACCAAGCGCGGGATCGTCGGTAAGCCGACGGTGAGCTACGACTTCAACCAGGGCTTCAGCCAGCCGACGGTCGTACCCGAGATGTCGAACGCGGTGCAGTACATGACGATCATGAACGAGCTGCCTATCCACCGCAACGTCCCGACGCAGGAGTGGGACGCGGCCTGGGCGAGCGTCAAGTCGACCGGGATGTACGACTCCCCCACCACCGGGGTCCCGACCATCAACGCGACCTACAGCCCCGAACTCATCGCCAATCACGCCGCCGGCAAGGACCCGTGGCTCTACCCCGACACCGACTGGTTCGGGGACGTCTTCCGGACCTTCGCCCCGCAGTCGCGCCACAACCTCTCCGTGCGCGGGGGCGCCGAGCAACTGCGGTACTTCGCGTCGCTCGGGTACGTCAACCAGGATGCGATCTATAAGAACTCCGCGACCAGCTACCAGCAGTACAGCCTGCGCGCCAACCTCGACGCCGACGTCAATAAGTTTATCAAGAGCAACCTCGGGGTCATGCTCCGGCGCGAGAACCGCAACTACCCCACGGAGGCCTCCGGGGCGATCTTCCGAATGCTGATGCGCGGGCGCCCCAACGAGCCAGCCGTGTGGCCGAACGGCCTCCCGGGTCCCGACATCGAAAACGGCCAGAACCCCGTCGTCATCACGACCAACGCCACGGGCTACATCAAGAATCCCCGCGACCTCATCCAGGTCAACGGAGGGTTTGACATCACCAACCCCTGGATCGAGGGCCTGACGCTCAGCCTCATCGGCTCCGTCGACCGGACGAGCGACCTGAGCCGCACGTGGCAGACGCCTTGGACGCTCTACAGCTGGGACCGCACCACCTACGAGTCCGACGGCGTGACCCCGATGCTCGAGGGCGCGGTCCGGTCCAACTTCCGCGACCCACGACTCACGCAGGCCTTCAACGAGGTGCTCAACACCAACCTCACCGCCCTGCTGCGCTACGGGCTCAAGCTCGGCGCCGGCGGTGACCTCAACCTGCTCGCGGGTGTGACGCGGGAGAAGTTTACGGGTTCCAACTTTAACGCCTTCCGGCGAAACTTCATCAGTTCGTCGATCGACCAACTGTTCGCCGGGGGCACGGAGCAGCAGAATACCGGTGGCAGCGCCTACGAGCGTACGCGACTCGGGTACTACGGCCGGGCGCAGTACAACTTTCGCGAGAAGTACCTCGCGGAGTTTATCTGGCGCTACGACGGCTCTTACATCTTCCCCGAGTCCCAACGCTTCGGCTTCTTCCCGGGCGTCCTCGCCGGCTGGAATATCTCCGAGGAGGACTGGTTTAACGTTCCGCAACTCGACTACCTGAAGTTTCGCGCCTCCTACGGGGAGATGGGCAACGACCAGGTGTTCTACAACGGTCGCCTGCAGGAGTACGCTTACTTAGCCACCTATGGCTTCGGGCAGTACCCGATCAACGGCGTGGTCGAACCGACGCTCCGTGAGACGGTGCTCGCGAACCCGAACTTCACCTGGGAGCGCGCGCGCAACGTCAACTTCGGCGTCGACGGGACGCTGTTCAACCGCCTCGACTTCGCCATCGACTACTTCGACAATCGCCGAGACCAGATCCTCATTCAGGAGACGGGTTCCACGCCGGCCACCTCCGGAATCACGACCCTCCTCCCACCCGTCAACTCGGGGAAGGTTACCAACAGCGGAGTCGAGTTCGCCCTGCGGTACAATTCCTCCCCGCAGGGCCGCCTGCGGTGGAACGCCGGCCTCAACGGCGGCTACGCCCGCAACCGCGTAATCTTCCTCGACGAGATCCCCGGAGCACCCGACTACCAGCGGCAGGAGGGCGCGCCCATCGGGGCATACCTCGTCTACAAGGCCGACGGCGTCTTCAAGGACCTCGCCGCAATCGAGGCCAACACCCTCGACTACAGCGGCGTCACCAACTCCCTGCGCCCGGGTGACCTCCGGTTCGTTGACGAGAACGGCGACGGCATCATCGACGCCGACGACCAGGTCCGCCTGGATCAGAACCAAACCCCGACCTTCAACTTCGGCGCGACCTTCGGGCTAACGTTCGGGAAGTTCGACTTTTCGCTACTCCTCCAGGGCGCCACCGGGGCCCTCGGCCGCCTCCAGACCGAGAGCGGGGATATCGGCAACTACCTGCGCTACTCCTACGACAACCGCTGGTCGATCGACAACCCGAGCTCGGAGCACCCGCGGCTCGCGAGCCGGGGCGATACCTACTTTACGGGGGGGCCGTACGGCAATAACACGTACTGGCTTTTCAGCAAAAACTACGTCAGACTCAAGAACCTCGAGCTGGGGTACCGCTTCGGGCAGAATGCCTTCGGCGGCGCGATCCGCGGCGCCCGCGTGTACGTCAATGGCTTCAACCTCCTTACTTTCGACAAACTCGGTATCTTCGATCCGGAGTCCGAGAGCCAAACCGGTGTCTACTACCCACAATCGCGCGTGCTCAACTTCGGCGTGAACGTCTCTTTCTAACCCGTCTTCCCCACCGCCTCCGCGCGCAGACGCCCTCACGGGAATTGCGCGAGATTCGAGGCGGGTCATCTTCCAAAATCAACTCCCGTGACTTACCGATTGCCTTCGGCGCTCCTGGTCCTCCTAATCGGGGTAACGTCCTGCAGCGACGACTATCTAAACACCACGCCCCTCGATCGTATCGCGAGTAACACCACCTGGCAAGATGGTGCGCTCTCGCAGGCGTTCGTCTTCAACGTCTACAGCTTCCTCGGCTACGGCGGCTTCGAGGAGCAGGGGCTCTCCAGCATCTCCGACGAGGCGATGTTCACGCACGCCGGCCGCAACATCAACACGTTCACCGAAGGCTCGGAGACCCCGGGCTCGCTGGCGTGGATGAGCCCGACCTACGAGTGGAACCAGATGTACCTCGCGATCCGCCAGGCGAACGTCGCCCTGGCGAACCTGCCGACGGCGACCTTCAAGGATACCGAGCTCCGCGACCGCCTCCTCGGGGAGACTCACTTCCTGCGGGCGTACTACTACCACCAGCTCCTGCGCAACTACGGCGGCGTCCCGCTGGTCGACCGGCCGTACGCCCTCAAGGAGGATTACTCGATCGCGCGCTCGACCCTGGCCGAGACAGTCGACTTCATCGTTGCCGATCTCGACCGCGCCACCGAACTCCTCCAGGACCAACCCGAGGGTCCCGGGCGCGCGTCTCGGATCAGTGCACAGGCCCTCAAGGCCCGCGTGCTGCTCCACGTCGCGAGCGACCTCTTCGACGGTCCGACCGTCAAGGCGCAGAGTGACGTCTTCGCGAGCTACCCGACGATCGAGCTAGTCGCTTACCCCAGTGGCGATCGGGCCGCTCGGTGGCGTGCGGCTCGTGACGCCGCGGCCGGCGTACTCGCTGATATGTCGGGCTACAAGATGGACCTGAGCGCACCGGTCTCCCCGCAAGAGGGCCGCGATAACTACATCGCCCTCGCTATGGGCGGGAAGAGCGCCGTGGCCGATCCTGCGGCCGCCGCCGATCAGATCTTCATCCGCACCCTAACCCCGGAGTTCCAGCAGGAGAGCAACTGGCCACTGGGAGGACTTCACTACGGGATTAATAACGGCCCCAACGGTTACCACAACTGGGCCGGTAACACGCCCATCCAGCAACTCGTGGACGATTACGAGATGATGGACGGGACGAGCTTCGACTGGGACAACCCCGCCCACGCCGACAGGCCTTACGAGAATCGCGACCCACGCTTCTACGGTACGATCCTCCACGACGCCTCCGAGTGGAAGCCACGCCCCAGTGACGTGGCGGGCCTCGACCCCGAAGACGAGGTGCAGACCGGGTTCTACGACGACGGCAAAGGCGGGACCGTCAACGGACTCGACACCCGCGCCTCCCCGGTCGAGAACTGGAACGGGAGCCGGACGCACTACTACAACCGCAAGTTCATCGACCCGAACCCTGCACTCGATGACAATCAGAGCAATACCCAGGTCCTCCCCTGGCCCTTCATCCGCTACACCGAGGTAGCCCTCATCTTCGCGGAGGCCAGCTACCACCTCGGCGATCAAGACGCGGCTCGGCTGTGGCTCAACCGCATCCGCTTCCGCGCCGGGATGCCGGCGGTGGACGATGCCGGTCCCGCGCTGCTCGCCCGCATCGTCAACGAGCGCCGCGTCGAACTCGCCTACGAGGAGCACCGCCTTTACGACGGACGCCGCTGGCTCATGGGGGAGTTGCTCGGCAGGCCCATCGAGGCTGTCAACGTGCGGGGCCGCCTCAAGGCGGGCAAACAAGCCCTGACACCATACAGGTTTGATCGCGAGGTCTACGATTACGACTACACGATCTTCATTAACAACGACAACGAGAGCCGCGTGTGGCAGGACAAGATGTACTTCCGTCCCATCAGCCGAGATGAGATCAATCGCAACAACCTGCTCGTCCAAAACCCCGGCTATTAAGCTTCCTGGACCTTCGGTTACGACACCCGCGTCACGCCGCGCTCTCCGAGCGCCGCACGGCGCGGGTGTCTGTCGTAAGGGACTACCGCAACTACGCGCGCGAACTGACCTAATCTCCGCGCTCGGACTCGGACTACTCATTTGCGCCTGCGGGGAGGGCGGCGGGGAGACCGCATTAGCCGCGGGGGAGACACCGTTGTCCCCACTGTTCGAGAGTATTCCCGCGGCCGCTAGCGGTCTCACCTTCCGCAATGACCTCCGCGAGGGGCCGAACGCCAACATCCTCCTCTACGAATATTTCTACAACGGCGGAGGCGTGGCCGTGGGGGATTTCGACGGCGACGGGCGCGAGGACATCTACCTGTCGGCCAACATGGGTGACAACCGACTGTACCTCAACCGCACCGCGGGTCCAGCCGCACCGTTCCGGTTCGAGGACGTGACCGAGGCCGCTGGGGTGGCCGGGCGGCCGGGCCCGTGGAAGACGGGCGTGAGCGCCGCCGACGTCGACGGCGATGGGCTCGTCGACCTCTTCGTAGCCTATTCAGGAATCCTCCCTGCCGACAAGCGGCGCAATCAACTCTTCATCAACCGCGGCCCCGACGCCGCGGGGGTCCCCCGCTTCACCGAAGAGGCCGCGGCCTGGGGGCTCGACGCCGCCGACTACACCAACCAAGCCTACTTTTTCGACGCGGACGACGACGGCGACCTCGATCTCCTTCTCCTCAATCACAATCCGCAGAACCTCCCGATCCTCAACGTCGCTCAGACCCGCGATCTGCGCAACGTCGACGACCGCGAGCGCGGGACCCGCCTGCTCATTAACGTCGGTGGTCGCTTCGAGGACCGCACCCGCGAGGCCGGTCTCGAGGGCAGCGCCTTAAGCTACGGACTTAGCGCCGCGCTGAGCGACTTCGACGGCGACGGCCGTACCGACATTTACATATGTAATGACTACGCCGTTCCCGATCAGCTCTACCGCAACCTCGGCGGCGGTCGCTTCACGGACGTGCGGGCGGACCAGATGGACTACACGAGTAATTTCAGCATGGGCAGCGACGCGGCCGACGTCAACGGTGACGGGCGCACCGATCTGCTGACGCTCGACATGCTGCCATCGGGGAACAAGCGCCAGAAGCTCCTCCAAGGTCCGGACAACTACGCCAAGTTCGACCACAATGTCGCCACCGGTTTCGGGCACCAGTACATGCGCAACATGCTCCACCTCAACGACGGCGAGGCGGGTTTTACGGAAGTGGGACAAATGGCCGGCGTGTCGGCGACGGACTGGAGCTGGGCGGCGCTCCTGGCCGACTTCGACCTCGACGGCTATCGCGACCTTTACGTGACCAACGGCTACCGCCGGGACTTCACGAACCTAGATTTCGTGCGCTACCTCCAGGACCTTACGAGCACCGGCGCGCGTATCAGCAAAGCAGACGTCCTTGGGGTCGTCGCGCGGATGCCCTCGGACCCCGTCCGAAACGAGGCCTTCCGCGGTGGTCCCGCCACCAAATTTGACCCAGTGGCGGCCGCCTGGGGCCTGGACCTCTCCGCCTACAGCCAGGGCGCAGCCTACGCGGACTTCGACGGCGACGGGGACCTCGACCTCGTGGTCAACAACCTCGACACCACCGCCGCGCTCTACCGCAACACAGCCGCCGCCGCGCCCGATCGCCACTACCTCCGCCTGAGGCTGCGCGGCGCGGGCGGCAACACCGCCGCCATCGGTGCCAGGGCCTGGCTCTACGCCGGCGAGCGGAGCTGGCTCGTCGAGCAGTACCCGGCGCGCGGCTACCAAAGTAGTGTGAGCCAGGTGCTCCACTTCGGGCTCGGGTCCACCGCCCGCGCCGACAGCCTCGTGGTGGCCTGGCCCGGGGGCGGCCGTACCCTCGTGATCGCCCCGCGGCTCGACACCATCCTCACGCTCGATGCCTCAGGGGCGCAGCAAAGCCCACGAAGCGTCGCCCGCGCCGCGCCATCCTCCTACTTCCAGGCCACAGACACATTTGCCGGCTACAGGCACGCCGGGGCGGCCGCGCGCGACTTCGACCGGCAGAAGCTGTTGCTCACGGAGCTATCCGGTGCCGGGCCGGTCGTGCTCGCGATCGACGGCAGCGGGGGCACCGGTGGCACCCCGACCAATCTTTTCGTCGGGGGCGGGCGCGGGCAGGCTTCCGTGATCCTACGTCCCGACGCGCGCGGCGTACTTAGACAGGTAGCGACGCTCGAGCGCGAGTTTCCCCTCGCCGGCGCAGTGTGGGGGGCCACCACCCTCGACGCCGATGGCGACGGCTTCCTGGACCTCTACCTCGCGGTTGGCGGCTACCACGACTTTGCGCCGGCGGCCCCGGAGCTACAGGACGAATTGTGGCTCGGGCGCGGCCGGGGCACCTTCACTCGCGCTCCACAGGGCAATCTACCGGACGTGACAGGGGCGAACGGGAGCGTGGTGGCGCTCGACTTCGACGGCGACGGTGACGAGGACCTCTTCGTCGGCGGGCGCGTGGTCCCGGGGCGCTACCCGGAGCCCCCGCAGTCGACGCTCCTACGCAACGAGGGTGGCGGTCGCTTCACGGATGCTGGCGCCGCGGTGGGCACACTCGCCGAGGCCGGAATGGTGACGGCAGCGGTGCGCCTCGACCGCGAGGGACGCCCGGGCCTTCTGCTTGCCGTAGACTGGGGGCGGCCGCGGTACTTCGTCTGGGGCGGCACCGCCTTCGCCGAAGCTGAGTTAGGACTGCCCGAGGGCCTGCACGGCTGCTGGACTACCGTCGCCCTCGCCGAACTCAACGGTGATGGCCGACCCGATATCCTCCTCGGGAACCAAGGCCTCAACGGACCTTTCCAGCCGACGCCCGCGCAACCGATGTGGCTCCACTTCGCGGATTTCGACGGCAACGGGGTCGTCGACCCCATCTTCGGGCGCTACTTCGGCGACACCCTCTACCCCCACGCCACCCGCGACGAGGCGCTCGCGCAGCTGAGTGGGCTCGCCAAGCGCTTCCCCGATTACGCCACCTACGCGCGACAGGACTTTCCCGCTGTGCTCGCGCAACTCGGCTCGCCGGCCGGTGCTTCACAAGCGCTCCGGGCTGAACGGCTGGCCACCACCTTACTGCTCACAGCCCCGGGTGGCGGGTACACCTTCGCGGACCTCCCGCCGGAGGCGCAGTACGCGCCCGTTCACCTCATCCTCCCGACCGACGTCGATAGCGACGGGCACGAGGACCTCCTGCTGTTCGGCGACGACCGCCGACGGCAACTCCGGCTCGGGCGCGCGACCGGGATCCGGGGCTTGGTACTCCTCGGTGACGGCCGGGGGGGGCTACGCGCCGTACCACCGGAGCGAAGCGGGCTCCGGCCACGGGGAGACGTGCGCGGGGGGACGCTCATCGGACGGCAGCTCTACCTGGGCGTGAGTCGAGGCGCCATCGAATCTTACCGACTTTCACCGCCTAATGCACTGTAGACGCGTATTCGGCCTTTCGGCAAAACCGCCTACTAGACCTTTTAGATCGGATACCTCCGACTCCACGACCGCGCTGTACCTTGGTCACTCTCGTGCGGACATGCAGACCGATCCCCAAATTTTGAAACGAGCCTCCTCGCGGCCGCGAGCGCAGTCCAAGCGAGGACTCAGCGGCTATCGCCTCCTTGGGATGGCACTCTTGGGCCTGATCCACTTCACCTGCCGGGACAGCCGCGAAGTCGCCCCGGAGGACTGGGAGCTGACTACTGCCTGGGCCGACCTCACGCTCGACTTAACGCGACGTACCCCCGCCAACACACCCACCTACGCCTCCCGTTGCCTCGGGTACATGGGGCTCACAATGTATTTAAGCGTCGCCCCGGGCGCCCGCACGCTCGCCGCCGAGCTCAACGGCATGACTGAGCTCCCGATCCCAGAACCAGGGTACAGACCCGCGCTCGGGTTGAACGCCGCGCAGGCGGAATTGCTGCGCCGCCTCTACCCTCAGACGAGCCCCGAGAACCTCGCTCGAGTAGACAGTCTCGAGCGCGCGATGGAGCGCCGCCTCGAAGGCGGGGATACGGACACCGACCGCCGGAGCGCCGAGCACGGTCGCGCCATCGCAACGCAGGTGGCGGCCTGGGCCGAGGGCGACGGTGGGCACCGTGGGTACCTAGTCAACTTCGACAAGACCTGGACGCACCCTACGCCCGCGGGTCACTGGCAGCCGCCCCTGTTCGCGCAGTCGTTCAGCCACCACCCCCTGCATCCGCACTGGGGCAACAATCGGTTCTTCCTCGCGAGCGACACTGCCCTGCCCACGCCACCGCCCCCCGCCTACGATACGACGGTCGGGTCTGCGTACTACGAGCAGTTTCGCACGGTGTACGAGAAGGGCAACGCCCTCACCGCGGACGAGAAGGCGGCCGCATTGTGGTGGGGCGACGACCCCGACGAAACCTTTACCCCGCCGGGGCACAGCTACCACCTCGCGCGCCTCGCGGTGGCCGGACACCGGGCCGACCTCCAGGTCGGCGCGGAAACCTTCGCACGCGTAGGGATCTCCGTCGCCGAGGCCTTCATCCACTGCTGGAAGATGAAGTTTATGTACTTCACCGAGCGCCCGAACACCTTCATCAACGCCCATATCGACCCCACCTGGGAGAGCTTCTGGCCCGACCCGCCCTTCCCGGCCTACCCAAGCGGACACGCGCTCCAGGCCGCGGCCACGGCACGCGTACTAGAGGATTTGTACGGTCCCGAGTTCGCGTTCACCGACGAGGCCCACGTGGGGCGCCCGCGCGACGAGGTGCGGGCCGTAGACTTTGGGGCCCGCGCGTACACGAGCTTCTGGGAGGTAGCCACGGAGACGGCCGACAGCCGCTTCTTCGGCGGGATCCACATCCCGGCCGATAATGAGACCGGGCTGGCGCTGGGGGAGCTCGTGGCCGCGAACGTAAACGCGCTCCCGTGGTAAGCTCGCGGCTAGTCCTTTCGATTATACCGATCACGCTAACGGTTGCGGCAGCGACTCAATTTGGCGCACCGGCGGCAGCGCAGTCCAAGTCGCCGGCGGTCGCGCAGTCCGGAGCGTTATCACCCGCGCCTCTTGTCGCGGACGTGGTAGCGCCTGCCTTCGCGGAGGTGACCGACGTGGCCGGGATCGACCACCGCTTCGTCGTGAGGGAGGGGATGTTCGGAGGGGGGGCCTGCGTGTTCGACTACGATGGCGACGGGTGGGAAGACGTTTACATCACGGGCGGCAATGCGCCCGACCGCCTCTACCGCAACTGCGGCGACGGCACTTTCGAGGACCGCCTCGCGGCCGCCGGGCTCGGACGCACGGGTGACTTCGTGACCCAAGGCGTGGCGAGCGCCGATGTCGACGGTGACGGGTGGCGCGACCTACTCGTGACCACGATTGGGACCCGCGCCGCGCAGCAGGTACCGCGGGCGCCGAACCTCTTGTTCGTGAATCGCGGCGACGGCACCTTTCGCGACGGCACCGAGGCCTTCGGGCTGGCCGACCTTCACAGCTTCAGCACGGCGCCCTCATTCGGGGACGTCAACGCCGACGGGTGGCCCGATCTCTACGTGGCCAACTACTTCCACAACTACGACGGGCCTCTCTCCGAGATTACCGACGCCACCATCGTCAACGCCGCCCGCACCGCCGAGTCGTACCTCCTGATCAACGAGGGCGGCGAGCGCTTCGTCAACCGTTACGCCGAGTATGGCCTCGACCACAAGGGCTTCGGGTTCGGGGGCGTATTCACGGACATCGACCGCGACGGCGATCTCGACATCTACGTCCTCAACGACTTCGGGTACAAGGCCAAGCCTAACTACCTGCTGATCAACGAGTACCCGCGACCGGCCTTCCGGTACGCCGAGCGCGAGACGGGGCTGGACCTGCGCATCAACGCGATGGCGGCCGCGGTCGGGGACTACGACGAGGACGGTGCGACCGACCTGTTCGTGACGAACATCAAGTTCAATCGCTTCATGACCCGCGGCGACAGTACCTACGTCGACCGGGCGCGGGAGCTGAACACGCAAATCTTCACGATCAGCTGGGGGGCGAACTTCGGGGATTTTGACCTCGACGGCGACCTCGATCTGTTTGTCTCCAACGGTGACCTCAATCCCTACTGCCAGCCGATGGGGGATTTCTTCTTCGTGCAGGACGCGGGGCGCTTCAGCGACCAGGCCCGCGCGGTCGGCGTGCAGGACTTCGGGATCGGGCGGGGCTCGGTGAGCTTCGACTACGACCGCGATGGCGACTTGGACCTGCTCGTCGTCAACCAGGTGCCTACCTGCAACAACTACCCGGTGGCGAGTCGGACGGGCCTCTACCGAAACGACACCCCCCGCGGTGATCGGCACTGGCTCGCGGTTGACCTCGCGGGCGCGGGCACGGCCGCGGGCGGACTCGGGGCGAGTGTCTACTGCTACGCCGGTGGACGGCGCTGGTGGCGGGAAGTAGACGGGGGCGCGAGCAGCCACCTCAGCCAGGGCAGCGCGCGGGTGCACTTCGGACTCGACACCCTAACGCGGGTTGACTCGGTGGTGGTGGCTTGGCCCGGGGGCGTGCGCGAGCGGGTGGTCAATCCCCCGGTTGACCAGCTCCTCCCAGTGATGTGGCACGGCAGCGGCCTAGCGGGCGAGGCCAGCGCTGTGAGCGCGGTGTGGGCGATCGTCGGCGCTGGTGTCCTGGGGATTGCACTGGCTGGTTTGTTCCTGCAGAGGGCTCGGCAGTAATTAGGGGTCGGGGCAATGCTCGATGCTATTTAGCTCCTCGGGCGTATGGGCTCTCGGCTGCTCGGGCGCTCCAGCACGGCTGTCGGCGGGTAACTGGAACGCACAGCGAGCCACCGGCTTTGGGACGCGGCTTCGACTCCCGCAAATCGCGTTAGCCGAAGCTACTTGATGCGCACCCCCCGGGTCCCCGCCACTAGCGGATACCGGAAGCCCCCCGCCCCGGGCTCTCCCGACACACGCCGGCCATGCACCCAGACCTTCGGAACGCGCTTGGTGCCTTTACGCGCGGCGACCAACAATTCTCCCTCTAGACCCGGAGGCGCCGATACCTCCCCCACCGTGGCGTTGTCGACCCAGCGCCACTTCACCCGCAACTCACCCGATGGCGTCGGGGCGTAGGCTTCGACATTTTGCAGGGAGCCGAGTTGCGGCGCGAGGCGGTACTTGCCCCACCCCGGTGCCGCGGGCGTGAGCCCGGCAATGCGCTGGCTCATCACCGTAAGCGGTCCGCCACTCCAGGCGTGGTTGTAGGTGCCGCCGCCGAAGCCTTCGGCGCCGAGGCCCCAGCCCTCCCAAAGCGTGGTGAGGTCCGAGTCGATCATCTTGGCGTAGCGCTGTTTCATGCGCGTGATGGCGTCGTCTGGGTAGCCCATCTGCATCAGGGCCTCGAGCACGTAGCGCTCCATGTAGGGCGAGGCCTGGAAGACGGACTGCAGGTTTTGCCGCAAGGCTTCGTACTGGTCTGGCGTGGCCCAATCGTTGAGCACGGCGAGGGCTTGTACTCGATCATCTGGGGCGAACTCGTGCTTGGGGGTCACGTAGCCTTGCGGTGTGTAGTACTTGGCGCGAACGGCGTCGCGCAACTTCGCCATCCGGGCGCGTGCCCAGGCGGCGTCGGCGGTGTGACTGGTGAGTTCGGCTGATTCCGCGTAGCCCTTGAGCGCGAGTCCGTACCAACCTTGAAAGAGTAGGTAGAGATCTTTGCGCTCACCCCAGTCGCCCCAGGTCCAGCCGCCCTTGCGGGGAATAACTAGCCCTTCTTCGTCGACTTGCCAAAGTTTTATGTATCGATCTAAAGCCGGATAAACCTCTTCCACCAACGCTTTATCACCACTGAAGTAATAGTAGTTCCATAGGCCGTAATAACCTACAGAAGCAAGCATTTGCGTCGGTAATTCCTGATCCCAGTTACCGGCGGGTACAGGCGAGAAGATGGTCGAGTCGGTGCGCTGCCAGGCGAACAATTCCTGAAAGCCTTTGCGGGCCAACAGAGTGGAAGCTGAATCGAAAGTATAGAAGGCCTCCCCGAGCTCGATCACGACGTCGCCCCACCACTGCGCGCGCTCGCGGTCGGGGCAGTCCATGTAGCTGTCGCGCATCGTGATGTAGAGCGTGCGTGCGGCCTTCTCCCAGAGGGTGTCGAGCCGAGGATCGCCGGAGGTAAATCCGCCCGCGCGTTCGGTGGCGTAGCCGCTTTCGCGAAAACCTAGGTCACGGATGGTAATGCCTTTCGGGAAGTGGAAGCGCACCGCGTGCCCGTTCATCCAGCCAGGGGTTTCGAAGAACTGCGTGCCTTCGCGCGTGAGGTAGACCGTGCGCACGTTGGGCGGACCGCCGCCGCGGTAGTTGTCCGTGCGCACGTCGACGCGCATCCCGGCGCGCGGGGCATCAATGGCGAAGAAGGGCGTGATCTGGGCGTTATACGGCAGTTTTAGCGAAAGCGTATCGCCCGTACTAATGAAGTCTTTCGGGAGCGGGTCGGGAAACGGCTTCCTGCCAAAATCCTTCCACTGCGGGATGGGGCGGAGGACCAGCGCACCGAGGGCCGTATCGAGCGGCACAGAGCGCTTAAAGGCCACATCCTGGCTCAGGACGTAGTCGACCTGCTGCCAGTCCGTGCCGTTGAGTCGCCCATCGATGGCGATGTTGCTTTCGGGTAGTCGGTAGTTGGGCGCGGGGCCGGTGGTGTCGCGGAAGTGAGATGGGTCGCGCGCCACCCACCACTCGCGCAGCTCCGGCGGACCGGTCACGCTCCAGGCTGCGCGGCCGAGATTGCGGTGCGAGAAGCCCTCCTTGCCGAGGTGCCAGAGTTCGAGGGCGATGACATTGTCGCCGGCCTTTAGGAAGCGCGCGATGTCGACGGTGTCGGCGTAGACACCCGTGGGCGTCGGGCCTTGCTTGAGGCCGCCCTCGCGCACGGCCATGACGCCGTTGACGTAGAGCCAGTACTTGGTATCGGCGGCGATCGTGAGGGGGAAGGTGGCGGGGGGGGCGTCGAGCTTGACTTGCGTGCGGGCGCGGAGCCAGGTGTCGGGCGGGGTTTGGTGGCCGAGGAGGGCGGGGTGGGTGCGCCAGTCGGCTTGCGCCAAAACCACGGTCTGGGTAGGTAGCGTCACGGCTATAAAAATGCCGAGCCGCGTAACGATCGAGCCGAAGGAGCTGAGGGGATCGAACATCGCGCAGCGAAAGTAGGCTGCGGGCTGAGGCGTGGCGTCTTGGCGTCCTGGCGTCCTGGCTTGGGGGTTGCAGCGCGAACCTCCCGTTCGAGGTGACAAGCCTCCACCTCGGTAAGAAAGAAATCTAACAGACGGCGTGGGATTCACTCGTAGCGATACGTAAACCTCGCCCGCAAGTACTGCCGCTTCCCATCCACGACCCGGTAACTGAGTCGTTCCGCTGCGAGCCGCAGGCCAGATACTAGGGTGTCCCGATCATTAACGACGAGGGCATCGTCGCCACCGTGGTCAACGAAGTAGCCCAAGTGTCGCCCACTGGACGAGTCGAAGTAGTGGATCCAGGGTTCGGCTTTCGGATCAGTGCCATAATCCGCAGCGAGCGCTACAACGTGCCGAGCGTCGCCGAAGGCATCTTCGTCTACGCCGACTCGCGTAAGCTGCACTGAGGTGTCACGCAAGCGCCAAGGGAGGGTAGCGGTAAAAAAAGCCGCACGCGCGGCGTCTCGTAGTTCACTGGAATCCGTGTTCCCGCGGGTCGAGGACACGGCTGCGGGTGAGTAGCGCACGCGCGTTGTCCCTAGCTGGCCCTCGGGAGGGAGTAGCCCGGAAGATTCGGGCGCTAAATGTATCCAGCCCCCGCTGAACGAAGCCGGGTACACCACGTGGACCTGGACGCTTGTCTGTTCAATCTGTCCGCTTGGGGCATACAGGATAGTGGTTTTGCGGAAACGCAGACTATCTACCCTCACGAGCTCGCCGTGGTAGGCGAATACCTTGTTGAGCGGGGGCTGATCAAAAATGGTCATTTGGGCAGGCGGGGGCTTAGTAAGCCCACCGAGACGCTTACCGCAAGCTATCAATAGGCACACCGTAAGGCAGCTCGAAATGTAAAAAGCGATGCGCTTGATCTGGGTCAGAGATGGCCTGAGGCGAATGAGGGGCATACGCCGTAAAGTACGTGAGCATGTCATCGGCCTACGCGCCCAGATTTACGCCACCGCCATCGCCGCCCGCGCCTTCGCCGCCTTCCGCCCCCGCGCCTTCGGCGCCTCACCCGCGTCCTGCAGCTCATCCAATTCCATACCCGGGATCTCACCCGGCAGAATGTCCTCCTCGATCTTCAGATTGTCGATGATGAATTCCTGGCGCTGCTGGGTGTTCTTACCCATGTAGTACAGCAAGAGCTGATCTAAGTCTAGGTCATCGCGCATCACCACGGGGCGCAGGCGGATGTCCTCGCCGATGAAGTCCTTGAATTCGTGCGGGCTGATCTCTCCGAGGCCCTTGAAGCGCGTCACCTCAGCGCGGCCACGGAGCTTGTCCATCGCCTGCATCTTCTCCTGCTCGGAGTAGCAGTAGAACGTCTGCTTCTTGTCGCGCACGCGGAACAGCGGCGTCTCGAGGATATACAGGTGCCCCGCGCGTACGATGTCCGGGAAGAATTGCAGGAAGAAGGTAAGCAGCAGCAAACGGATGTGCATCCCATCCACGTCGGCGTCCGTGGCCACGACCACGTTGTTGTAGCGTAGCGTGTCCAGGCCGTCCTCGATGTCGAGCGCGTGCTGGAGCAAGTTGAGCTCCTCATTTTCGTAGACGACCTTCTTGGTCATCCCGAAACAGTTGAGCGGTTTGCCCCGGAGACTAAACACCGCCTGCTTCTGGACGTCGCGCGCCTTGGTGATGGAGCCGGAGGCCGAGTCACCCTCGGTGATGAAGATGGTCGTCCCGAGGCGGTCCTCCTCGGGGGTCTTCTTGTTCTCGTCGTTGAAGTGCAGGCGGCAGTCTCGCAGCTTCTTGTTGTGGATGTTGGCCTTCTTCGCGCGGTCGTTGGCGAGCTTCTTGATCCCCGCAATCTCCTTACGCTCGCGCTCGGACTGGAGGATGCGCTTCTGGATGGCCTCGGCCACCTTCGGGTTGCGGTGCAGGAAGTCGTCGAGGTGCTTGACGAGAAAGTCATTGACGAAGGTGCGGATCGTGGGGCCGTCCGGACCGGTGTTGGTACTGCCGAGCTTGGTCTTGGTCTGCGACTCGAACACGGGCTCTTCGATGCGCACCGACACGGCCGCGATGACGGAGGCGCGGATGTCCTTGGCGTCGTACGCCTTGTTGAAGTGCGTGCGGATGGTGTTGACGATGCTCTCGCGGAAGGCCACGAGGTGCGTCCCGCCCTGCGTGGTGTGCTGTCCGTTGACGAACGAGTAGTACTGCTCGCCGTAGTGGTTGCCGTGCGTCATCGCCACCTCGATGTCGTCGCCGAGCAGATGCACGATCGGGTAGCGGGTCTCCTCGGCGGCGGTGCGCTTCTCGAGCAAGTCGAGCAGGCCGTTCTTGGACTGAAATAGACTTCCGTTAAAACGGATCTTGAGTCCGGCGTTGAGGTAGGCGTAGTTCCACAGTTGCGCCTCGACGAATTCGTCCTGAAATTTGTACTTCTTGAAGATCGAATCGTCCGGCCGGAACGTGATCCGCGTGCCGTTGACCTCGGTGGTCTTGGCGATCTTCGAGTCCTTGACCAATTCCCCGCCAGTGAACTCGGCCCGCTTCACTTCGCCGTCACGGAAAGACTCGACCACGAACTCGACCGAGAGCGCGTTCACGGCCTTCGTACCGACGCCGTTGAGCCCGACCGACTTCTTGAACGCCTTCGAGTCGTACTTGCCGCCCGTGTTGATCTTCGAAACGCAGTCCACCACCTTTCCGAGCGGAATGCCGCGGCCGAAGTCCCGAATGATGACCTCCCCGTCGGCGATCGTGATGTGGACCTCCTTCCCGAAGCCCATGACGTACTCGTCGATGGTATTGTCGAGCACCTCCTTGACGAGGATGTAGATCCCATCATCGGGCGTGGAGCCGTCGCCGAGTTTGCCGATGTACATCCCGGGCCGCATGCGGATGTGCTCGCGCCAGTCGAGGGAGCGGATGTTGTCTTCGGTGTAGGAGACGGGGGCGTCGGACATGTGCGTATTTCGATTCGGGGGGTGAAGATAAGGCGCCAAGGGATCAACACAAAATGTTTGTTTTTTGCTGGGACGCGGAAAGGGCACACACCCGCATAGACAAGGGGGACGGCTGTACTGGGGTACTGTGGTTGGCGTATTCTCCTCTAGCCCTCGATAGGGGAATCTATGGAGCTGCTTCGCAGCGGCGATTGTTTTTGGCTGCCACCGCTCGGGGGGGCGCTTCTGGGCGGCGCTTCTGAGCGGCGGTGCGGTGGCGGGAGGGAGACGCCCGAGCCTTCAGAATCGGAACTCGGCCCCGAGCGAGAGCCCCGTGCTCAGACTTAGATCGAGGCGACTCGACGACGGGCTCACCACGAAACCATCGTCGTTTTTCGTTTCGGGGATGAAGCTGTACGCTAGTCCGCCGAAATTGGCCAGTAGATTTACCCGACCGATCGTGTAGCTCACGTTGGGTGAGACGAGAGCTCCGAGGGAAGCGGTTCCCGAAGACTTCTCCTTCGGCAGACCCGCGACGACATTCGTAGATGACGCGGTATAAAATCCGTAAAACACCGAGGCGCTAACGAAGAAGCGAAGCGGCGCTTCCTTGCCGACGTAGGTACGCAAGCCTGCGCTCGCGCGAATATTTTGACCCGACTGTTCGAGTGCATTTCGCCCGTCGGTCTTAGAGTGACTGAGCCTGTACCCCAGTCCGCCGACGAGCGCGAGGTTTGGGCTGAGGAACCGCCCGACGTAAGGGGAGATCCCGACGTACTGCTGGTTGTTGCCGACGCTCGCCTCGAGGCTGCCACCGGCGAAGTTGAGGTAGTCGACCGCTGGTGCGGGGGGTGCGTCGGCTTGCGCCAAAACGTGTAGCCCACAAGTGAGCGCGGCGAGAGGCAGGATTGTTTTCACGGAAGTAAGACAGAGGATTTGACATCTGTAACCGCCTAACGGCCGACGTCCATAAACCGTGAACGCCGACATCGCTCCGGGACGTGATTTCAAGATTTAATTAATGGCCCGCGTGACTTAGGACTGTCTTCCCGCGAAGTCTACCCCTGGCGTAATCCAGCGATCACGTCGCAGATTAGTGATCGCTCGAATAACGCTCGACAACGGGCGCGATCGCCGTCGTTCTTCGTGGCGTACGTCACGAACCAGTCGAACGCAGGATCGCGCGCGTCCCCGCCGCGGAGGTTCGCGCCGTCGACAAGGGCCCAGTAGAAGTACGGGCGGTAGGCGTTGGCCTCGTGGAGTTTCGCGAGTGCTGCTACCATCAGGATGGGCTTGCCGGTGTGGCCTCGGTCCGCGAGGACGCAGCGGTGGCCGCGGGTGACAGCCTCGTAGGCGAGCTCGTAGTACGGGCCGGCGATCGTCGACGTGGCGACGACTTCGGCGAAGGCGGCCTCGAGGCACGCGGCGTACGTGGCCTCGAAGCTCTCGGGCGGGTAGTCGTGCCGGGGCCACGGCTCCCCGGCCACCGAGAGCGAGAGCAGCTTTTGGTAGGTGTCGTGGAGGAGGGCCGAGGGCCAGGGCGAGGCGCTGGCGTCGCAGAGGTTGACGTACGTCGCCGACTCCGCGGCGATCAGCGTCGTGACGAGGTCCCCGCGTAGGGCCGACTCGACGGCCCTAACGTGGAGCACCTCGGCCAGCGTGAGTCCCGAGGTAGGCGAGGCGTAGTCGACGGGCCGCCCGAGCTGCAGCGCGAGCAGGGTGGTCTGCCGGCGGTAGCGCCCCGGGTGGCGCGTCTTCCGCAGGGCGAGATCGAGCTGCGTCTGGGCCTCCGCGTAGCTGCCGACCTCGTTGAGGCGCCCGAGGAGCTCAGCGTGGACGGACTCCGTGGCATTGGGTCGGACGGCAGCGGCCCGCAGGACGTTTAGCGCCGAGTCCACCGCAAAATTGTACCAGTAGTAGCGCGAGAGCTCAATGGCCTTGCGGGAGCGCGGACGGCGCGCCTGACTGCGCTCGAGGTTGCGGTAGTGGAGCATCGTGAGGAGCTCCGCGCGGTCGGGGTACCGCGAGGGAAATCCGTCGTCGGTCGGGGCGTTGTGCTCCACGGACCGCACGGCCGCCACGCAGGAGGACATCGCGAGCAAGCCTACCACGAGCAGGCACCCCACGATCGCGACGTACGCGCTGTACAACGAAGGGGGAAGCGGCTGAGTCGGCGGGCGCACGAAGCAAAGTTAGACCACGGGGACGCTCGCGAGTGGTCCGCGGCCTGACCAACCGCCGCGCCGGACATTCCCACGGCGCGCGGGGCCGTAGCTTCCTCCCATGAAAGACCTCCGCGCAAAGCTCGTCCTCGTCACCGGCGGCGGCTCCGGCATCGGCCGAATCATGACGCGCCTCCTGCTCGAGCGCGGGGCGCGGGTGGTGATCTGGGACGTGAGCCAGGTTAACATCGACACGACCTTGGCTACGCTCGGTGACGCGGGCGAGGTCTACGGTGACGCGGTCGACGTATCGCGACCCGAACAGATCAAGCGTGCCGCCGCCGAACTCCAGGCCGCCCACGGCACCGTCGACGTACTCATCAACAACGCCGGCATCGTGGTCGGGAAATACTTCCACGAGCACACGACGGCCGATATCACGCGCACGATCGACGTCAATACGACGGCCCCGATCCTGGTGGCCGCCGAGTTCTTACCGGGGATGCTTTCGCAAAACGCAGGTCACATCTGCAACGTCGCCTCGTCGGGAGGATTGATCGGCAACCCGAAGATGTCGGTGTACGCGGCGAGCAAGTGGTCGCTGATCGGCTGGTCGGAAAGCATACGGTTGGAGATGAAAGCGATGAATAAGAATATTGGCGTGACCACCATTATGCCTTACTACATCAATACCGGGATGTTCGATGGCGTCAAGTCGCGGCTGCCGATTCTCGAACCGGAGGCGGCGTCGCTCACGATCATCGAGGCTATTGAGCGCAACCGAAGGATGGTGACGATGCCCGGGTACGTGTATCGCTTGACGAGGATCGGGCAGGCCGTGATGTCGGTGGATGCGTTCGACTGGTTCGCGGGCAAGGTGATGGGGGTGTACAAGACGATGGAGGGGTTTAAAGGGAGGGGTTGACCTGCGGTGGCGATGACCTGAAGGTGGCGATGACCCGAAGGTGGCGTTGGCCCGAAGGTGGCGTTGGCCTTCGGCGTGCTATACTGGGTGGCCGCGCTGGCGGACTGTGCTGGCGTGCTGCACTGTTCGGATTTGCCGTCAAGCTTTCTGCTTGGACCATATGCGACTGTCCTTTTAGCAGTCCTCGGAATCTAATTTCCGACGAATATTCTAAGCGGTCGCGTTTGGTCCATGGCGGCTTCTCGGGCTTCAAGAATTGTGTTAGTTGATACAAGCGCGCTGTCTAACTGGAGCGTCTGTCGGTAAGCGAGCCGCTGGCCTTCCCGACGAGGAGGGCTCCTGAGGCTGACCAAGTCGATCATGAAGTCGCCTACTCGCTCGTGCCTCGCCACGCATCCGTAAAGCGTATATACGATCGCCGTATCGACAAGGTGACTAAAAAGAATCGGTAAAAGCTCGACTTCCGAGCGCAAGGTCATCGCTTGGAAAGAATAGCCTCGTACTACCGGAGATGGATGTTCAAGTAACGCATACAATTCTGCGGTCGTCGCCAACTGCGTCAAAGCTGTATAGCGAACGTACTGTTGCGGACGCCTACCGTTCGGGCCTACACCAGCGCCCATAATTTCATTCGCGACCACCATGCGGCCTACGATCCTCGCTAGCGCCGGACTCACCTGCGGCAGGAGTGGCGCTTTGGGCGGGATGCAGAGGAGTCCCACCATGGCCGCGGACAGACAGATGAACTCTAGGCCAAGCAGCTTCAAACGATTAGCATTTAAGTTTCAGATGCTTGCGTTACTCAAAGTGGCGGCTGCGCCTATGATGCAAGATAGGATTTTACTGATCGCTCACGCCGGAAATCCTTGAGTGTAGCTAATCACCCGCATCTCCTCCAGCGCGTCTATCCGCCGCTTGCGGTCCAACACATCCGCGAGGGCGAGGCGATGGTGCGCGCCGACCTTCTGGCTCGGTAGCCCGCCGGCGTCGATGAGCTGGCTTACGCGCGGGCGACTGATCCCGAGGATCTTGGCGGCCTGCGTGGTGGTGAGGAGCTGGCCCTCCCGCAGGGCAATGAAGTGATCCCCG
>JBGTKC010000185.1:0-5849 GCA_041744755.1 Saprospiraceae bacterium | reverse complement strand
GTCGGCCACGGCGGCCTCCGCGCGATCGGCCTCGGCGAGGATGCGCCGCGCGTAGGGAAGCAACACCTCGCCGAAGGGTGTAGGCACGGTGCCGAGGCGCGACCGGGTCACGAGTTCGGCCCCGAGTTCGCCCTCGAGGGTTTTGATCTGTTGGCTCAGGGTCGGTTGCGCCACGAAACAGCGTTTTGCCGCACGGCCGAAATTGCCCTCCTCGACGACGGCCACGAAGTAGCGGAGGTGGTGGAGTTCCATCGGCGGGGATCTTTTGGCGAAAGCCGGGTGATTGCAGCGCTGAACGCACGGTGAGACGCGGCGGGCGCTGCGCCAGGGATCACCAGACATGGCTATTCTACAAATCTAGCGCGATAGGTGAGACCTATTGATTCAATAGAAAATATTGACAGAACGTCTTTACGCTTAAGATGTAGTTCTTGCCGAGGTAACGTGGGATTAACATTGCTTAGGGCTTCCGTACCTCTGTGCCCTTCTTGCACTACACCACCACCACTCTCGGGCCAATTCAATAGACACTTCGACACGTCATGACCGATTCTAAATTCACTTACCGAGCAACCGTCCGCGATCACTTTCTACTCGGCGTCCTCGCACTACTGGCCGCGTTCGCCATCGGCAGCGCCATCTACCTTGGCGTAAGGGGCGATACGCGCCTGCGTTTCCAGGTCCCCGCACTGCTCTTTACCGGCGGCGCCCTCGGCGTGGCCATCTGGTATCTGCGGGGTATCCGCTACAAACTGCGGGTCTCGGCCGACGGCATCAAGGTTAAGGTCAAGAGCGCCTTCGTGAATCGCAAGCGCGCCATCGACTGGGACGAGATCCGGAGTGCGCACCCGACGACGACGGCTCCGGCGGCGATGAAAGCCGGGTCGAATCTCGCGCTGATCGAGGACGGCGTGTACTCCCTCGACGGACGCACGGGCCTCGACCTGCGCCTTACCTCCGGCGAGCGCGTCTTCATCGGCTGCCGTAAGGTGGACGAACTGGCGGCAACGGTGCGGCAGTTCGTGTAGCGCTCTCGATGCGCATTGGCGCAACCCTCGCGGGGGCTCTCTTGTGTGGTGGTTAGCGTTTGCGCAAAACCCGCCCCCACATGGCCCGTGTCGCCTCGGGAGGACTTGATCTTCCGCCAGACCTTAGCCCGGGTGACTGGGCGACGCTGTCCCTGCTCTACGCCGCCGAGGGCAACGTGCTGCGCGATGCCGACCTGCCCGCCCTCGTGGCGCGGGAGCCCCGTCTCTTCGAAAGTCTCTCGCGCCTCGTCGCCCTCGACCTGGTCGACTACGAGCGCCGCGAGCGGGCGCACTACCTCAACTACGACGGCTTCGCGCTGGTGGAAGGCCACGCCGAGGAGCGCGCCGAGACCGTGGTGGCCATCAGGGACGCGCGGGCCAAGCAGCCGGCGTACCAGTACACGATCGAGAGCCTGAAGTGGCTGTTGGTGGGGATTGTCGGAATCGGTGGCTTAGTGATAGTAAGCGAGGCCAGCTCTGGAGAGCGACGCGGACAAATGGAGCCGGTCACGTTTACGGTCCTCGATTCGGCCACGTGGACGATAGTGCGGGAGGCGATGGGGAGGAGGGCGGACTCGACGGCGGCAGCAGCGGAGGTAGACGCGCAAAGGGAGCGATGACGAGGGCCTTCCCTCGATATTTCCAAAATGACTAGTCTGGCGGCAACTGTGGTTCGTAGCTACGAAAATTGGTGCGGACTACCTTCCCGCACTCAAGTACCGACGATGCCCGACCCCAGCGCCACCCTCTTCGTCTATGGTCTCCTGCGCAGCGACATGTCCGCGGGACTGCAATCCTTCGTGCCGGGCAAGGCGCGGCAGCTGAGTCGGGCCAGTGTAG
Source organism: Saprospiraceae bacterium (assembly GCA_041744755.1). Classification (GTDB taxonomy): domain Bacteria; phylum Bacteroidota; class Bacteroidia; order Chitinophagales; family Saprospiraceae; genus CALDTK01. Next base: position 3,981 of record JBGTKC010000185.1, on the reverse strand, counting down.
CGGGGCGACTGTACGACCTCGGTGATTTCCCCGGGCTCGTGATCAACGACGACGGCGGTGTCGTGGCCGGCGAGGTCTGGGAGATCACCGACGCGACGGCCTGGGGGACGCTCGACCCCTTCGAGGACATCAAGCCGGAGGGCACGGGGCTCTACCGCCGGGAAGCGATCGCGGTGACGCTGGAAGACGGGCGACAGGTTTTGGCGCAAGCCTACTTGTACAATAGAGACGCCCACGCCTTCACGGTGGTGACATCGGGAGACTGGTCGCTGCGATGAATGCCTTTTTGCCGCAACGGTGCTAAGCGCTTACGCGGTGCTCGCAAAGCGTTAGGGACCCTCGGGGGGGGCCTGCCGCTGAGTCGACGCTCTTCGTACGGCCCACCACGGCGGCCCGCCCCAGCTTTGCGACCTTCGCATCCTCCGATTCGCGCCTCCGCGTTGGAAAAAGCTCCTGTTATGCCTCGTGTCTTCGGTTTCCTCCTCCTCGCCCTCCTCGCCGCCTGCACCCCCGCCGCCAAACTCACCTCCGTCACCGAGGCCCCCACCACCTTCTACATCGTCCGCCACGCCGAGAAGGAGATGGGCACCGCCCCCGGGCTCACGCCCCAGGGCACGGCCCGCGCCGCGTTCTACGCCACCTTCTTCGAGGACACCGAGTTCTCGGCCATCTACTCCACGGATACCCGCCGCAGCATCGCCACGGCCACGCCCCTCGCCGAGGCCAAGAAGATTGGCGTCACCAATTACGCGAGCGGGCTCGAGTTTGATGCTTTCGCCAAAACCTTGTTGGCCCAGCACGACGGCACCACCGTCTTCGTGGTCGGGCACTCCAACACGGTCCCACTGCTGATCAATGCCCTGAGCAACACGCAGGACTACACCGACATCCCGCACGACGACTTCGAGCAGCTGGTGCAGGTGATCACCCGGGGCGGGGCCACGGCGCAGGTGCGGACGTTTCGGTTACCGATCCCCGCGGTCGCGGAGTAGGGGGGTGGTTGTTTAGCTTTCGCCAAAACCCAGCCCACGCTATCCGCCATGTCGCTCTCGCAAAACAAGGCCAACGCCATCGCCTTCTACCGCACGGCCTACCTCGGCGATCCCCGCGGCGCCGTCGCGCGCTACGTCGGCGACACGTACGTCCAGCACAACCCAGGCGTGGCCGACGGGCCCGAGGGCTTCATCGACTACTTCGAGCGGATGCAACGCGCGTACCCAGACAAGTCGATCGAGTTCCTGCGCTGCATCGCGGAGGGGGATCTGGTGGCCCTGCACACCAAGCAGGTGTGGCCCGGCGAGGAGGTCTACGTCACGATGGACTTCTTCCGCTTCGGTGACGACGGCAAGATCTGTGAGCACTGGGATGCCCTACAGCGGGTACCGGAGGACTCGGAACACGGGAATGGTATGTTTTAGCGAAAGCTGGGCTGTCGAAACCTCCCCGCATCGACTTGGTTTCGGTGGTCGGGCCCGAGACTTTAGTAGTCGATTTGCGCAGACTGTACCCGAGTGAAGAACCTCTACAAGCTTTAGCTCCGTGGACCGCCCACAAGGCGGACGGGCGAAGGAGCGGCCCCGCGTGCCTGCGCTGGGGCCGCCTAGGCGGAGTCGCAAGACTTTAAAAAGGTAGCCCACTGTCATCGTCGCCCTCGTACGCGGCACCCGAGCGCATCCCATTTGAGTTCCCATCGGCAACGAGCTCCACCGGCGCCTTGCGCTCCCCGTAGCGCTGGAGCTTCTCGAACTCGGCGACGACCACCTCGACCGACTCACGCTTCTCACCGGCCTTGGTCTCGTAGGTGCGGCACGAGAGCTCGCCGGTGACGAGGACGCGGTCGCCCTTGGCGAGCTGCTGGACCATCTGCTCGCCGGTGCGACCCCAGGCCTTGAGGCGGAACCACTGCGTGTCGTCGACGAAGTTGCCAGTGGCGTCTCTGTAGCTCTTCTTGACGGCCAGGTTGACGTTAGCAACCGATCGGTCGCTGGCGAATTGGTGGGCTTCGGGTTGGGCACCGAGGTGGCCGGAGAGGATGACGGAGTTATTGATCATGGTAAGGAAGGTTTGCGGAAGGCGGACGCTCGGTGTGGTCTAGTAAGTGTCCGACCCCGGAGGAAAGTGGCTGATTGAGAAGGATGGAGTGCGTCGGGGACGTTGACCGCGTCGGTTGAGTCGAGCGATAAGCGTCAATGACGGTGCAAACATGGGGGCCGACACAAGCGTAATATGTATGATAATCACTTACTTACGTAAGTAATCGTTTAAAAATGACTTTAGCGTAGATCTATCCCGCCTTTTATCAGATCCGTCTGAATACTGGACGATCGTTATCTTATAATCTTCGGGCTCCAACGGCTTTTGCTACCGCCGTTCACCTCTCGTCGACGAGCAACATTTGGAAGTCGCGCCTGAGTTGTGCGAGCTTCGGACTGATGTACCGCTCGCAAAACGGGGCCTCGGGCTGTCGCAGATAATAGTCTTGATACCGTTCCGAGTTTTGCCGAAAGGCGCAAAAGCGGACGACCTCGGTGACGATAGGCTCCTCAAAATCAGCCTGTGCTGCCTGTACAAGCGCTTGCACTTCACCCAGCTGGCTTTCGCCAAAACAGTACACCGCCGAGCGATACTTCTCCCGGAGCGCATGAGACGAGGTGCAACTGTGGGTATGCAAGTGCACCTCCACCAAAGCCGACAGCCCGATGACCTCGTCGTCGTAATGGACCAGAACCGCTTCCGCAAAACGTTCTGACTCATGCATTGCACTTGCCCAGCCCTGCTCCACCTCCACGACGCCCCGCAGTCGCTGAAACACCGCCTCTGTGCACCAGTGGCAGCCGCCGCCAACAGCTATTTTACGGATTTGCCCCACGCCGAGCAAACGCGAAGCCTACCCTGGTAGTTGGGAAAAGAAAAACCTCCCCTATGGCCACCGACGACAAGGACAGAGCAGACACCTACCAAACCTTCGAGGACAACGTCAACATGTCGCCGTCCGAGATAGAGAAGTGGCTCGAGACCGAGGAGAGTAAATCCGTCGGCCAGGACTCCGGCGACGGCGAGTCCATCGGCCACAAGTCCGGCGAGAAGATCATCGAGATCAAGCGCACCAACAAGGCCGACCTCACCGACGAGCAGTACGCCCACATGCGGAAGGTGAATAGCTACGTGGCGCGCCACTCCGCCCAGGAGCCGAAGGAGGTGGAGGGGTCAAACTGGCTGTACAGTTTGAAGAACTGGGGGCACGACCCACAGAAGTAGCGGGTGGAGCGCGCCTTGAATACACACATTTTGTGTTATTTTCGCGCGCCTCAACATGGGTGCCGTGCGGGGGTTATTACTCCTGTCTTCCCGTCAGCCGTCCTTGGGTACGGCCCTACAGCCGCACTGCCCCACAGCTGCCCACGCGCCCCCGCCGCACTACACTATGCCCGACACCCTCCCCACCGCCCCCGTCTTCGACCTCGACGACGTAGACCTCGCACTCCTCAACTACACCGACGTCGATCAGCTCCCGGTGCAGTCGGACGAGTACATCGAGGTCACGGGCGCCTCGGAGCACAACCTGCGCAACGTCTCCATCAAGATCCCGCGCGAGCAACTAGTGGTCATCACGGGCATCTCGGGCAGCGGCAAGTCCTCCCTCGCCTTCGACACCATCTACGCCGAGGGCCAGCGCCGCTATGTCGAGAGCCTCTCGGCCTATGCGCGCCAGTTTCTCGAGATGATGGGCAAGCCCGACGTCGACCATATCGACGGCCTGTCGCCGGCGATCTCGATCGAGCAGAAGACCACCTCGCGCAACCCGCGCTCGACCGTCGGCACCGTCACCGAGATTTACGACTACATGCGCCTGCTCTGGGCGCGCGTGGGCGTCCCCTACTCGCCCGCGACCGGCCTGCCGATCGCCAGCCAGACCGTGAGCCAGATGGTCGACCGCATCCGCGCGATGGGCGAAGGCGCGCGGCTGCATCTGCTGGCCCC
>JBGTKC010000184.1:0-58067 GCA_041744755.1 Saprospiraceae bacterium | reverse complement strand
GCCTCGACGCGGGCGATGATCTCGTGGCAGAGCGCGAGATAGTCCTCGGCCCCGTTGGAGCGCGGCGAATACGAGAAGATGTCCATCCGCTGGGCGGGGGCCTCGGCGAGGGAGACGTTGTTGCGGATCATCGTCTTGAAGACGCGCTCGCCGAGCGGACGGCGCGTGGAGGCCGTCGACAGGCGATCGCCCTCGGGAGCAGCCGCGGCGACGGGCTCGTCTTTGGATTGGCTACGTGTCACAATCTCACGGCAGAGCGAGAGGTAGTCCTCGGCGCCGTTGGACTTCGGCGCGTAGGAGAAGATGTCCATTCGCTGCGCGGGCGCCTCGGCGAGGGCTACGTTGTTGCGGATCATCGTCTCGAACACCTTATCGCCGAAGTGCTTCTGAATCGTCGCGACCACGTCGCGGTTCAACACCTTGCGCGAGTCGTACATCGTCGCCACGACGCCACCGATCGAGAGCTTCTTGTTGAGCCGGAAGCGGACCTTATCGATGACCTGCTTGATCTTGGCCACGCCTTGGAGGGCGAGGAACTCGGTCTGCAGCGGGATGTACACCACGTCCGAGCTCGTGAGCGCGTTGAGGGTCAGGAGCCCAAGGCTCGGCGGACAGTCGATGATGATGTAGTCGTACTCGTCCTGCACCGGCTCGAAGAGACCGCGCAACAGGAACTCGCGGCCGGGCTCGTTGACGAGCTCCATCTCGGCGCCACTCAGGTCGAGCGAGGCTGTGATTACGTCGAGGTCGGGCTTGTAGCTCACCGGCACCAACTCGCTCTCCCCTCGCAGGGCCTCGTAGATCGTCACGGGCTGGCGCTGGATCCCGAGGGAGATCGTGAGGTTGGCCTGCGGGTCCAAGTCGAGGAGCAGGACCTTGTGGCCGAGCTCCACGAGGCCGGCGCCGATGTTGATGGTCGATGTTGTCTTACCGACGCCGCCCTTGTGATTGAGGAGGCTGATGACGTGTGCCATGGTGTGTGTTCAGTAGTGTTTCTAAGCCGCCAATGTAGGTCCGTTGCAGGGGAATTATACGTCATGCGAACTGTATAACGACGTGGCGACACTCGGTACAGTCACGTGTCGCGGCTCCAGCGAGTATCAAAATTTTCCACAGCCTCCCACGTTTGCGGAGGGTACTGGCTCTCGGATAGCACCTACGCGCATTGGTGAGAAATGCCTGAAAATCGCTGGATCCTGGTAGTCCTCGGTTGGCTGCATTAGCCCAGGTCATTACTTTCGTCAAAATCCGCCAGGAGCCAATTCCGGCCTTCTGGAGAACTTTTGAAAAAATTTGTTGGTTGAGACTTGCGGGTGCACGCACAATTTGTTTTAATTTGCACCAGACAATCTCCCCAACATGATTACCGAGGACCGCATTCTGCTCAACGACCGCTTCCGCGTGGTCTTCGCCCTGCTCGAAGAGCGCGGTGTCATCGTCAAGAATGACCGTAGCGGGCGCGGCATGGGCGACTTCGCCGAGAAGATCCTCAGCAACCGGGCCTACGGACACATCATCCGCGCCTACCTCAACGAGGACGACAAGCGCGTGATCTCCTACAGTCAGGCCCGTACGCTGTGCCGCGAGTTCGGGATCTCCGAGACCTACATGCTCGACGGCGTTGGCTCACCCTTCGACCGCGAGCCCGCGCTCGCTACCCGCATGGCGGACGTATCCATCCCGGACGGTAAGATCCGCTACACGAGCTTCGAGGCCTTTGCGGGTTACGCCATGGACGCCGGGGCACGCGTACTCGAGGAGGATTCGGAGCTGTTCAGCCTGCCGGGCCTCAACCAGGATGGCCTCGTCGCCTTCCCGATCAACGGTAATTCAATGGACCCGATCATCACCGACGGTGACGTGGTCATCTGCCGCGAGGTCCCGAGCCTCAAGAACATTAAGGACAGCTCTATTTACGCTGTGAAGTCGAATGGGAACGTATGGATCAAGTATATCCGCCCCGTCACCGACGGCCGCGGTCGCACCACGGCTCTTAAGCTCATCAGCGCTAACAACCTCGAGCACGATCCCTTCGTCGAAGAAATCTCCGACAATACCCAGATCTACCGGGTGATTCGGCGGATAACTGCCCTTTAAGCGATCTGGATGTTCAAAGTGCAGAGCGTTCTGAAAGTGCGCTATCGCACTGGGCTTTCGTGATCCAACCTCATTGCGTGTAGGCGCGCACGTTAGCCGTGCTACACTGCGCACCTTAAGAACTCGAAGCCCTTTCAGAGCTCTATGCACTTCCCTTAAAAAGCATTTCGATTCTCTGCGGGGCTGGGTGACGTAAAGTCATTCGGCCCCTTTTTGTTGGGGACGGAGTTTGTAATCCCCCTCCGCTCCGGGAGAGAAAAAGGTAGCTCCTTACTCCTCCGATCCGAAGTCCGCTTCTAGTTCGGCGTCCTCTCCTACGGATTTTATCTTCGCCTCCGGCTCGAAGCGCAGCATCGTGTTCTGTCGCAGAAATTCGTAGCACGCCATCCCCGCGGCCACCGCCACGTTGTAGCTGTCGAACTCGACCGCCTGCGGCAGGCGCACCGTTGTGGTGGCGGCCTTACGGACGGCCGCACTGATCCCTTCCGACTCCGAACCCATCACGAAGGTGACCGGCTGCCCCAGCAGGTCCACAGATTCCAGCTCGCGCTTGCCGCGGCCCTCAATACAGACCACGACGTGCTCGCGCTCGCGGAGGGCTTTGACGAAAGTCGCCAAACTCCCCACCCGCGCCACGGGCAGACGCGAGAGCGCGCCGGCGCTAGCCTTCACGGCTGCCGCATTCACGGGGGCGCGCTGCTTTTGCCCAATGGCGATCCCCTTGCAGCCCGCGGCCAGCGCCGAACGGGCGATTGCGCCAAAGTTGCGCACGTCCGTGACGCCGTCGAGGATCAACAGGAATCCCCCCTCCTCCACCGCGGCGATCAGCTCCTGCGGAGAGGCATAGTCCACGAGGGCCACCTCGGCGATGATGCCCTGGTGATTGGCGTCGATCAGGCGATCGAGCTGGAAGCGCGGTACGTATTTGATAGCCACGTTGGCCTTCCCGCACCAGCGCTGTACGTCGGTTAGGAAATCGCCCCCGATACGCTCGTCGAGCCACAGCTGCTCGAAGCGTTGCCCGGCGGCGAAGGCCTCCTCGACTGGTCGGCGGCCGTATATCTTTGCTATCTGTCCCATATCGTGCGCGAAGGTGCGCAATCCCCGGCACGCGCACCCGCCCCTTCGACCGTTATGGTGGGCGCACCTAGCTTCGCGCGGCCAAACTCGTCCTCCATCTGCCCTCCCGACCCAAAGCCTACATCGACGACCCGCGCCGAGCCGGGTGCCCTAGCGGTATCCATGGGGCGGTGGATCTTCGCGCTCCTGCTGTCGTTAGGTTGCCAGCGCGCTTATGCGCAGCTCCCGATCCCGGAGCGCAGCGGCGGGCGAACCAGCGCCCAAGATGCTTCACAGCGCACGGACTCGGCTACGGCGCAGGTCCTCTCGGAGCTGCCGGACTCCATCATCCTCTTCCGCTACGATCCGCGCTTCCCGATCCGCCAGTTCGGAATCACCGACAGCGCACTCAGCTTGCGCTACGTCCGCTTCGACCCGGTGAGCCGCTACGGGCCCGACTACGTGTACCTCAACAATCTCGTCCAGCCTGCCGCCGCCCAGCCGCTCCTCGGCGCACGCTACCGCAGCACGCGGGCTTTCCTCCAGCCGACACACCCGGCCTACGAGACCCCGGAGGCGCCATTTTTCGGGATGAACGTCCCGTACGCCTACGCAGCTTATAATCAGGGTGGGGAGATCGATGACGGCCAGGCGGAAGTGCTCTTCGGAAGCCCTTTCGCCAACGGCTGGAGCCTCGGATTTACCTACCTCCGCACTTATCAGGCCGGTGAGCGTAATCGCTATCAACAGGCCCAGGGCGAGCGCATCCAGCTCGGTGCCACGGTGAGCTACGAACGCGACAGCTCGCACCACCGCGCTTATGTGTCACTGGCACTCGGATCTCGTGGATTCTTCAATCCCGGGGGTTACACCTTCGCGAGGTCCGACACCGTCGAGGTGCCCACCGACCCCTTCCTCGGCCAGCCCGAACTCACCGCCGTGCGCACGGAGGGCAGCGAGAGCACCTACGCCTACCTCCACCGCTATTTCCTCCAGCGCCAGGTCGACCGCACGGCGCGGGGGTGGGCCGGGTCGGTCGAGCTTTCGCGAAAACAGGAGGCGCAGCGTACGGCTGCCCCACGGGACAGCCTCCGGGACTTGGCCTTCTTCCGCGTCGACGACCGCGGCACGCGCTACGCGGTGAGTAGTCAGGCGGTTTTGGCGAAAGCCTACCTCGAGTACTTCACGCCTGCGAGCGGGGCGGCGGCGGTGGACTTCGACTTCCGCGCCGGGGCTTACTACGGGACGCAGCGCTTCGAGGGGGAGTTTCTGACGGAGGCGCTTTCGCAAAACCTGCTAGGCGTGGCCGGCGAGATGCACGGCAACGTGGCACGCCAGTTCACGCTCGACGCCGATGTGGACTTGGCCCTGGGCGCACGTTCGGGCCTCGGTCGCATCAATGCGGCCCTAAGTTGGGACTACCGGCGACGCTTCGGACTCCAGGCTTTCGCTTCGCTCGAGCGGAGCGAGGCCCCGTGGACGGCGACCCGCGTCGGCGCAAACGATCGACTCCTGCGCGACGTGGACCTACCCGTGTCTACCCACACTAAGATAGGCGGCGCGCTTACGTCCCCGACGCTCGGGCTCACGGCCCGCGGCTACCTCGAGGTCTTTGCCGACGGATGGGTGTACGACACCTTCGGACTCGCTCGCGCCGCCCGCGAAAACTTGGCCATCCCCACGCTCGAACTCCGGACCGACCTTAACTATCACTTCCTCAACCTGAACGTCCGCGGCGTGCTACGCGCCGCGCCCAGCAGTAGCGAGGTGTATCTGCCGGCCTACACCGGACAGCATAGCCTCACCGCCAACAAGCGCCTGTTCAAGGACGCAATGCAGCTCATGGTCGGGATCGATCTCTGGGTCCGGTCTCCGGTTAATCTTTACGAATTCTCGCCGATCCTCGGCGTCTTTCACCTAAGTCGCGACCCAACCCCGGTGGGGTGGCAGTACAATGCGGACGTGTTCCTAGCTTTCAAGATCCAATCCTTTAAGGCCTTCGTCAAGCTCGAGAACGCTCTCGCAAGGGGCGAGGGCCAACTCCCCCCGGCGACCGTCCGTGGTTACCCCCTAGTACGCGGGCCGCAGTCCGGCTTCTACGGCGAACTGCTGAGGATAGGGGTGGCTTTCTCGCTCTACAATTAGGTTTAGGACAGCGGTTGCGCCTGCTGGACGGTAGACCGGCTGCGCACGACAGACGGCAGCCCCCACGATGTCGCGAAAGTCACCCAGCAAAAGCAATACACACCTAAGTTCCATAAGCCCACAGAGGACTGTAGACTTGACGGCTCCTCGGCAGGGACTTAACGGGGCCTGGCGCCCCGTCGGCGAGTCGCCCAGGCGCCGTACGGCGCTCTGCGAGCGGGCTCTACTCCTAGGTCCGTTGCCTTCTTACAACTCATAGTTGGGACTGATCTCGTGCCGATCGCGGTCTGCATAAAACTCATTAATGATCCTAACCGCCTCAGCGGGATCATCGGTAAGCGGCAGGAGCTTCAGGTCGTTTTCGCCGATATTGCCCTCGGCGAGCATCGTGCCCTTGATCCAGTCGAGCAGCCCCGACCAGAATCGAACCCCCATCAAAATCACCGGTACGCGGGTGATCTTGCGGGTTTGGATGAGGGTCAGAACCTCGAAGAGCTCATCTAGTGTCCCGAAGCCGCCCGGCAGCACGATGAAAGCCTGGGCGTACTTCACGAACATCACCTTTCGCACGAAAAAATAGCGGTGGTTGAGATTCTTGTCCGGATCGATGTACTGGTTGTGGCTTTGCTCGAAAGGTAGGTCGATGTTGAGGCCGACCGAGAGACCACCGTAAAGGGCTGCGCCCTTGTTGCCGGCCTCCATGATGCCCGGACCGCCGCCCGTGATTACGCCGAAACCCGATTCCGTCAGGTGTCGCGCGGCCTCGACGGCGAGCCTGTAGTATTCGTTATCGGGCTTCGTGCGCGCCGAGCCGAAGATGGACACGCAGGGCCCCATCCGATTCATCGTCTCGAAACCGTCGACGAACTCCGCGATGACCTTGAACATCGTCCAGGAGTTCTCCCCCTTGATCTTCGTCCACTGCTTCATAGGGTGCCGTGCGGACCCCAGTACTTCTTCACTCATTTGGTTTGGTTTGGCGCCCGCACCTCCTCGAGGGGCGGGCTCTCTGGCGCGGTAATGATACGCCACCACGCACGGAAGCCTCTACCATCCCGGGGGGTCGGAGCCCTCCGTGCGTGGTGGCGCGGAAAGCGTCGAGGTGTCTGGATGGCTCGCCCGCGCGATGTTGCACAGCGGCGCTTACCCTAATTACTTTTATAATTGGTGTACTCTTCGTGGATGAACTTCTGGAGGTCGCCCACGTCCGTGAACTTGTCGAAGACCTCGGTAATTCCCGAGCGTGTGGTGCCCTGGCTCGGCACGACGAAATGTTCGACATCCTCCACGAGGATCTCTCTGCCGCTGAGGATGATGAGTCTCTCAACGACGTTGCGTAGCTCGCGGATGTTGCCGGTCCACGGTAGGGCCTGGAGGAGTTCCATGGCGTCGGTGGTGACCACCTTGGGCTTGCTGCCGTAGTCCTCGCAGATCTGGCGCACGAAATGGCCCACGAGCAAAGGGATGTCTTCGGCGCGCTGGCGCAGGGGCGGCACGTGCATCGGGATGACCGCCAGACGGTGGTAGAGGTCCTCGCGGAAGCGGTGGGCGTTGATCTCCGCGCGGAGGTCTTTGTTGGTGGCCGCGATCACGCGGACGTCTACCCGGATCTCTTTCTCGCCACCGACGCGCGTGATGCGGCTCTCCTGGAGGGCGCGCAACACCTTGGCCTGGGCCGAGAGCGACATGTCGCCGATCTCGTCGAGGAAGAGGGTCCCGCCGTTGGCCTGCTCGAACTTACCGATACGTTGCTTGTGCGCACTCGTGAAGGAACCCTTCTCGTGTCCGAAGAGCTCCGACTCTATCAACTCGCTCGGGATGGCCGCGCAGTTGACCTCGATGATCGGGAACTTGCTCCGCGAACTCTTTTCGTGGATCCAGCGAGCTACGAGCTCCTTGCCGGTACCGTTCTCGCCAGTGATCATGACGCGGGCGTCGATCGGGGCCACGACGTCGATGTGGCTCTTGATCTTGTTGATGACGGGCGACTCCCCGATGATCTCCTGGGTCTTGTATTTACTGACCTTGATCGACAGCGCCTTGGAGTCCTGGATCAGGGTGGACTTGTCCATGGCGTTGCGGATGGTGATCAGCAGGCGGTTGAGGTCCGGTGGCTTCGAGATGAAATCGAATGCTCCCTTCTTGACCGCCTCCACGGCCGTGTCGATATTGGCGTGCCCCGAGATCATGACCACGGGCGTGTCGGGACTGATGATCTGGATACGCTCGAGCGCGTCCATCCCATCCATCTTGGGCATTTTTATGTCGCAGATCACGACATCGTACTTACTGGTCTTTAGCTTCGTGAGGCACTCGAGGCCGTCGCCCGCTTCTTCGACCTTATATTTTTCGAACTCGAGAATCTCGCGCAGGGTCCGGCGGATGCTCTGTTCGTCGTCGACTACAAGTATTTTTGCGGGCATGTGTTGTGGATTGTCTAGCAGCACTTTGCCGCCGAGTCACGGGTGCTTTAACACAAAGTTTGCGCCAAGCTTCTCCAGCCGCTCGCGAGACCGGGGTTCCGTGAGTGCGTATACGGGGCATCCGTAACCTACGTTCCGCCGGTGTCGACTTTTTGTCGCGCGATCTCCGTAACTCCCTCATATAGGGTACTCACCGGGCACCAACCCCACCGGTGGGGGATCACGCGCAATGACGGTGGCCGAGCTCTACGGCCGCTACCGCCATCGCGAGCGCGCCGACCGAAAGGCAGGCCTCGTCGACGTCGAAGCTCGGGGTGTGCACGCCGGCCGTGATGCCACGCGCCGCATTCGCCGTCCCGAGCCGGAAGAAGGTCCCGGGGATCTCCTGTAGATACCAGGCGAAATCCTCGGCCGTCGGCCGTAGGTCCAACTCGCCCACGCGGTCTGGCCCGAAAGCAGACACGAGACCCTCGCGCACTATCGCAGTGCAAGCCTCGTCATTGCACAAGGCTGGGTAGCCCCGCCGGATGTCTACGTCGACTTCTCCCCCGAGCCCCTCGACGGTAGCGCGGCTGATCCGCTCGATCCACGCGTGGGCCGACGAGCGCCACTCCTCCTCGTACGTGCGGAAGGTGCCGGCGATCCGGAGTTCGGTAGGCAAAATATTGGTTGCCCCACCGACGGTCTCAATCCTACCAAAAGACAATACCGTCGGGACGCCCGCCGGGGCCTTGCGGCTCACGACCTGTTGGAGGCTTACGATCAGTTGTGCCGCCGCGGCGACGAGGTCAACGGTTTTGTGCGGGAGGGCCCCGTGTCCGCCGGGCCCCCTGAGCGTGAGGTAAACCTCGTCGGCACTGGCCATGTACGGCCCGGAGCGCGTGCCGAGCGTGCCCACGGGCAAGTCGGGCGCAACGTGCAATCCCGCAATGGCCGCCACCGTCGGCTGCCGTAGCGCACCCGCCGCAATCATCTCGGTCGCGCCGCCGGGGAGGAGTTCTTCGCCGGGCTGGAAGAGCATCTTCACGGGGGCCGGCAGCTCGTCGGCGAAAGCCGCCAGCAGATGCGCGGCACCGAGGGCGCAGGTCATGTGGACGTCGTGGCCACAAGCGTGCATCACTCCTCCGACCAGGCTGCCGTAGGCCCGGCCGGGTGCCTCCTGGATAGGCAGGGCGTCCATGTCGGCCCGCAGCGCCACGCACGGCTTTGTCGCGTCACCTCCGATGAGGGCGACCACACCCGTGCCCGCGAGTGCGATGGGGACCAACCCCATTTCACGCAGGCGTTCGGTGATAAAAACCTGGGTGTCCTCCTCCGCGAACGACAACTCAGGATGGGCGTGCAGGTGCCGCCGCCAGGTGACGAGCTGCGGCTGGAGCCGATCAGCCGAGGCACGAAGTCTTGCAAGGAGGGAGTGGTGCGACATGGCGAGAGCGGTCGCGCTAGGGTTTCGCGGACACGCGCAAATTTACCCAATGGCTCGGCCAGCGGGGGGGTGCCACCTTGGGGATTGCCAGCGGCGCTCTACCGAGGTGCCGCCACTGCATCCGCACGAGCCTCCAGTCCTCCCCGAGGCGCCAGTAGCGAGCGTAGTCGTGGTCGGTTTTGGCGAAAGCCGGCGTTGCCTGACCCGACGCCTCGATTGCGTCTACTCCCGGGAAGTAGCCATGCGGCAAAACCCCCGGCCGCAGCTTCGGCAGAGGCCTGGTAGAGCTACCGCGGCCGCCGTAGCCCACCCACGTTAGCCCGCCGCAGAGCACCCCCCAGGCGTTGCGTAACACGCCCAGGGGCGAAATGAACAGCACGGCCAAAGGAGCCAGCAGCAGGATCACCACCGCGACCGCGATGTCGAGCGTCCGCTTCGCCCGCCGTTCGGCCGACTCGGCGATCGCGAAGCCTCCGTCGATCGCATACAGGATACCCGGGGTATTGCGCGAGGGCGATCCAACGATGGCCTCCGCGCCGGGCGCGAGCGTTCGGTAGTCGATTCGCCGGCCGAGCTGCTGCATCAGGGCCATCACGAAGGAGGTCGGCAGGGTCTCCAAGCCGACCACGACCTCGTCGATGTCGTAGGCCCCGACGATGGCGTGCGTATCGGCGACCTGACCGAGGACATCGACGTCGTTGTCGGAGTCGGCCAAATTCGGGTCGCTGCTGGCGATCCGCCCGAGGTACTGTCTCGGGACCCCAGCCCTCCCTAACAGCATCAGTGCCCGCGCTCCCTCGGCGGCCGTCCCGATGACGACGAGACGTCGCTCTCGGCCGAGGTGGGAGCGCGTGAGCGAAACGTCTCGTGGCCGCACCCCGGACCACGCGATGCGGAGCAGTCCGAGCGCCGCGCCACCGAAGAGGGCCGTAAGCACGATTATCGCGCGGCTAGTGTGGAACGCCGCCGGTAGCAGGGCGTAGGCGAGCAGACTCAACACCGTGCCTAGTCCGACGCCCCTGAGCACGGCCCAAATCTTGAGCGGCCTGTCGTAGGCGCCACTCAGCGCCAGACCCACCACCCAAGCCAGGAGGTAGACGGGAGCGTTGACGGTATCGAAACGCGTAGCGACGTAATAGTCCGCAGTACCGAAATAGTAACTCGCCCACCACCGTTTCACCGCGTGGAGGACGAACCAGAGTAGTCCCAGATCCAGGAGAACCGGCATCGCGCGAGCGATGAGGTTCAATAATACGGCCACAAACGCGCGACCATAGATGGCCAACTCTAACAGTGGCTGCGGACTCCAACCGGGTCGCTGTAAATGTTTACGCGAGAAGATCGCCATGGCGCGGTAGAAGGCCTTGACGTACTGCCAGGACTGCTTGCGGGTAGACTCACCTTTGTAGTGGATGATCTCCGTGGTCGGGTCGAACACCACCCTGTAGCCCGCCTCGGCGATGAGGTAGGAGAGGTCGATATCCTCGCCGTACATAAAGTAATCCTCGTCGAGCCCACCGCCGACGGCCGCGAGGGCCGCGGGGCGCAGCCACATGAAAGCCCCAGGCAACACCTCGACATCCGCGATCAGATCGTCCCGCAGGTGCCCCAAGTAGTAGCCATTAAACCGCCTCGAGCGCGGGGCGAGCCTACCGAGCCCCGACATCTTCGCGAAGCTCACCCAGGGCGTCGGCAGGCCCCGCTTGCTCTCGGGGAGGTAGAGCCCCTGCCCGTCCACCATACGCACCCCGATGACGCCGATCGCGGGATCGGCCTCCGCGAGCGCGAGGCAGTGCGCGAAAGTGTCCTCGCCGACGAGGGTGTCGGGGTTGAGCAAGAGGACGTAGCGCCCGCGGGCGATACGGATGGCCTGGTTGTTCGCCTGCGCGAAACCTACGTTCTCACGATTGGCGATCACGGTGACCTCCGGGTACTTGCGCAGCATCGCGAGGCTGTCGTCGGTCGAGTCATTGTCGACAACAATGGTCTCCACATCCAGGTCCGACGATGCTCGCCGCACCGCGTGCAGGCACTGTTCCAAAAAGTAGCGAACGTTGTAGTTGACGATGATCACCGACAGGTCATACCCAGCGGTCGGCGCCGCCGAACTGTCCGCTCGCTCGCTCACCGATCGGTAATTACGTAAGGCTGTCGCGCGGAGATCGATCTGCTCAAGGTTAAGTAATCGGCGTATTGGAGGTCGTTCCCGTAGCTCACGCCACGCGCGATGGCGGAAAGCCTGACGTCGAGGTCCTCCAACTGGCGCCCAATGTAAAACGCCGTGGACTCCCCTTCGATCGTCGGGGAGATGGCGAAGATGAGTTCGACGCCTTCGCCTAATCCCTCGACACGGCCCACGAGGCTCTCGATCGTGAGGTCGTGCGGATCCACGCCGCTCATGGGCGAGATGACTCCCCCGAGCACGTGGTAGGTGCCGCGGAAGTGTCCCGTCTCCTCGATGGCCAAGACCTGCTTGATGTTTTCCACCACGCAGATCAGCCGCTGGTTGCGGTGAGGGTTGGCGCAGATCTCGCAGAGTTCGGCGTCGGAGAGGTTGTGGCACCGCCGGCACTCGCGCACCTTCTCGCGCATGACCTGAAGGCTCTCGAGGAACTCCTGCAGGACTTCCTCGGGCTGCTGGAGCAGGTGCAATACGTGGTTAAGTGCGCTCTTGCGGCCAATCCCCGGCAAGCTGGCGAAGGCGTCTACGCCGGCCTGGAGGTACTTAGAACTCAACTGCATCGAAGTGACGAATTTACAAATAAATACGGCGTCCGGGACGGCGATATGAATTCGATCCCACTGCGCGTGAACCGCTCCTAAACAACCGGGGACCGGGGGCTTCGTTGAAGGGCTTCCGCCAAAACCTACCTCGGGTAGAACGTTTCCGACGCGCGGCTCGCCCGAGGAACCGTATGTTCGGCCTCAGGGCTACCGGCGGGCTAAACATTGCCCGCGAACCGGCCTTCTACATGCACATTTGCACGCAAAAGAAGTAAGATTATGGCAGAGGTCATCCGTATGCCCCGCATGAGTGACACCATGGAGGAGGGTAACATCGTCGGCTGGCTCAAGGAAGTCGGCGACACCGTTGAGCCCGGTGACGTCCTCGCGGAGGTCGAGACCGATAAGGCCACCATGGAGCTCGAGAGTTTTCACGAAGGCGTACTCCTCCACATCGGCGTCATGGAAGGCGCCGTGCCGGTTAACGCCGTCCTCGCCGTCATCGGTGCAGCCGGGGAGGACTACCAGGCGGCACTAGACGCCGAGGGCGGAGCTCCCGCGACTCCAGCAGCGGCCGGGGAGGCTAACTCCACGGCCCCTGCCCCGACTTCGAATGGCTCGGGGGCCCCTGCCACCGCACCCGCCGCTGCCGAGCCGGCGGCTGCCGAAACCTCCACCGGCACACAGGCAAGCCCAGAGGTTGCTGCCCCCACCGACCCCGACGGCGCTCGCAAGAAAGCGAGCCCACTCGCGCGAAGTATAGCCGCCGAGGCTGGCCTCGACATTTCGCAGGTACAGGGCTCCGGCGACGGGGGCCGCGTCGTGAAGCGCGATGTCGAGAGCGCCATCGGCAACTCTGATCAGCCCAAGCAGCAAGCCGTCACGCCACCCGCCCCGGCACAGGTCCCGAGCTTCCCCGCGCCAGCCGTCCAGCAGGCCGCCATCGCGAAGCCCAGCGTCCACACCAATGCCGCCGATACGACCGGCGGCTACACCGACGCGCCCACCTCGCAGATGCGCAAGGTGATCGCACGTCGTCTCGCGGAGTCTAAATTTTCGGCGCCCCACTTCTACCTCGGGATCGAGGTCGACATGACGGAGGCGATCGCCTATCGCAAGCAGCTCAACACCCTCAGCGACACCCGCGTCTCCTTCAACGACTTAGTGGTGAAGAGCTGCGCGCATGCACTGCGCAAGCATCGCATCATCAACAGCAGCTGGATGGGGGAATTCATCCGCTACAACGAAGACATCAATATCGGGGTCGCCGTAGCGGTCGAGGACGGGCTCCTTGTGCCGGTCGTGCGCCACGCCGACCGCAAGGGTTTCTCAGAGATCAACGCCGAGGTCAAGAAAATGGCCGGGCTCGCCAAGGACCGCAAGCTCCAGCCACAGCAGATGTCCGGCAACACCTTTACCATCTCTAACCTCGGGATGTTCGATATCACCGAGTTCACCGCAATCATCAACCCACCGGACGCTTGCATTCTGGCCGTGGGAAGTATCCAGCAGAAACCCGTCGTCAAAAATGGGGAGATCGTGGTGGGTAACGTCATGAAACTTACCTTGAGCTGCGACCACCGCGTGGTCGACGGCGCCAGTGGCGCCGCCTTCCTAGCGACGTTAAAGGGCATGCTCGAGCAACCGATGACTATCTTACTGTAGCGCTTTGGCGCGGGGTGTAGGTTTTGCCGAAATGCGCCATCCCACGCGCGTACACCCTCCGAGCCTCTCCCCCGGATCACCTATCGCTTCCATCGTGCCTCCTTCGACAACTTGCTCGGAGGGGGCTCGTTGTTTCAGCCATGAAGACCCTCATTCTCGGTGCCAGTACAAATCCTCAACGCTACGCCAACATCGCGACTAAGCGACTTCTCAAAAGCGGGCACGAGGTCGTCCTCGTTGGCAATCGCGAGGGGGAGATAGATCGGCACCCCATACACACGGTGGCTCCGGTAGTAGGCGACATCGATACGGTGACACTGTATCTCGGCCCGGAGCGCCAGCAGGCGTACTACGATTACATCGTAGAGCAGCTTCAACCCCGCAGAATCATCTTCAACCCCGGCACCGAAAACGCCGAGCTTCGCGAGCGGGCTGCGGCGGCGGGAATCGAGACGGAGTACGCCTGCACCCTAGTGATGTTAGCGTCGCACAGCTACTAGGAGCAGTTTATGGAAAGGCTGGTCTCCGGATGCGCTGGTGCGCGTCGAGACATGTCGCATAACGAGGAGGGGGTTCAGCCTATCGGCTGAACCCCCTCTCGAACTATTAGCTTGCAACAGCCTAGTAGCCTTCGTCACGACTTCCGCTGAAGAAGGTACCGCGACCAGCGCGTCCTTCTGGGGCAGCCATCTCGGTGTCACCCGCCTCAGCAACGCGGAACTCGACACGACGATTCATAAAGATGCTACCACTGCTTGGCACCAGGGCATTATCCTCGCCTTCGTACATAAGGATCAATCGATCCCCGCTGATTCCGTAGCGGTTGACAAGATACTCCTTAGCAGCGCGAGCGCGGTTGTAACTAAGGATCTTGTTGTAGCTATCGCTGGCGCGCTTGTCCGTGTAACCCTGGACGACGACCTTCAGGCTATCATTGCCCTTGAGTACGTCGGCGATGTTCTTGAGGTGACCGTAATCCGCGACGCGGATGTTGTAGCTGTCATCGGAGAAGTGAATCATGGGGAGGAACCAGCCGTCAACCGAATTACCGCCGAGTTCAGTAAACTTCCGGGCAATGAGGTCTTCGATCTCCGGCTGCGTGAGATACTTGGGTACCTGGGCGACGCCACGGGAGTCGACGGTCATACCTGGGGGGCTGTAGGGCTCAGCGTCTTCGTAGTCGCTAACTCCATCCCCGTCGCTATCGAGTGCGATACCGCGGGGATCCACGGGCGCACCTTCTGGCGTATCAATTTCTTGATCGAGCATGTCGATCACGCCATCACCGTCGGTATCGGTAAGGTCTAATTTCGGACGGGCCTTGAGCTCGGTGAGCTCGTCGATGACTTGATTCAGCGGGTTGACCCAGTAGAGGGGCTCCGTGAGGGTCTCGGTATTGCCGAGGTTGAAGTTCAGGCGAAGGTTAGCGGCGTTGGCCACGTCGCGGAAGGACGTAGTCGTCGAACCGACGTTATTGTCGCCGTCGAGTTGATCGGCGATCCTACCGAAGGGAACCATAAACTTGTACTCGAACCCGATGTTGAACCGGGGCGAGAGACGGAAGGCCACACCAGCACCGGCGTCGGCCCAGAAGATAGCCTTGTCGAGTCCACGGGCATCGAGCAAGTCTAATTCTTGACCAGCGGCGTTTTGGCCGCTGAGCTGAACCCCACCAACGCCCGGACCACCGAACACGTACAAGTTGACCTTTCTGGTGGGCTTGTCGAACCGGATGTTGTTGAGCGTGGCAACGGCCTGGAGACTACCCCCGACACTCGAGAAGTTGGTCTTGACAAACTCGTTGTTATTTCCGGCCGGGACATCGTTGTTCAGCTTGATGTAGTGCAGGTCGACACGTGCGGAAAAGATGTGGTCAAAAGCTTTACGAACGTGGACGCCGGCGTAGTAGCCGGGCGCGATGTCGTAGTCGCCTTGGTTAAAAGCGTAGCCCCCTGCGAGGCCAAACTCCACCATGTCCTTGGGTGTGTAATTAACGGCTTCATCTTGTGCGATGGCCGTACCACCGATGCCCAGCGCCAAGGCGACTGTCAGCGCGGTGTGGGTCGAACGATTCTTCATAAGTTGAATGGTGCTTGTTAAGGTTCTTAGGTGGTCCAGTCTCCGAGAGCAAACATAAAAAAGGTTCCTTCCGATTAATAGCCCCATGTTTCCACACGCTGCTTGAAGGAATGAGCTCCCGGCCGATCTGCTACTCGGTCTAGTGAAAGAGGGTTTGTTGTCTCGGGAAACTTAGCCCCAACGGGGTTTGTTCAAAGGAGCTTGCCAACACTCCGCCCCGGGGAGCGGGTGTCCGACCGCGCAAATCTACACGGGAATTCTTGTCGTCCGATAAGAGTGAGTAAGCGCCACGACCGAGGGGTATCGTGATCGGCGCGCCCCACCGAGATGCCGTCGGCTACCTTGCCGCCCCCTCACACGATCGCTACATGCTCGAGAACTGGCTCCTACCCTCCGCCCACTTCGCCGACACCGAGCCGGACGACTACCAGGTCTGGCAACTCGGGCACGTCGTGCGCGGTTACACGCTCGCCGCCGGCTTCCCGGACCTGCGCTCCGGCGGCGTCGCCCTCATTGGCCTCGACGAGACAGAGGCGGACCGCGTGCGGACCCAGCTCTACGCCAAGGCCCGCATAGGGGAGGATGTGCGCCTGCTCGACCTCGGTAACGCCCGCAAAACCGGCGGCATCTTCAATGCTACCATCATGCAGGAGCTCCTGCTGGCCGGCGTAACGCCCTTGTTTATCGGTCGGGAGTCCGAGCGCTGCCTCGCGCAGTACTACGGCTACCACCACGCAGAGTTCCTCACGAACCTCGTCACGATCGATGACCGGATCCGCTTCCAGGCTCGCGATCTGCCTACGGATCGACAGTACCTCGACCACATCTTCGACCTGACGCCGGTGCGGCTGTTCCACCTCGCTGTACTCGGCTACCAGACACACTACAACGACCCCGCCACCCTCGACTACCTCCATCAACATCACTTCGAATTCTACCGCCTCGGGCAGATCAAGTACGAGATTGAGGAGTGCGAACCGGTCCTGAGGGATGCTGATGCCGTGTGCCTGCACCTGAGTGCCCTCAAGGCGAGCGACGCCCAGGCGCAGGACCCGCTCGGGACCTCCGGGCTCAGCAGCGAAGAGGCTTGCCAGCTGGCGCGGTTCACGGGGATGGCAGACAAGGTTAGCTCTTTCGGGGTATACGGATACCTCGCCGACCGTGACCCGACAGCCCAGACGGCCGACACGATCTCGCAAATCGCGTGGTATTTCATAGAGGGATTCGCGCACCGCAAATTCGACTTCCCGGTCACGACTGAGGGGCTCTCGCAATTCCTCGTCAAGATCGACGGCTCCGGGCCGGAGCTGAAGTTCTGGAAGTCGGAGCGGTCCGGGCGCTGGTGGATGGAGATGCCGTTCAAGGGCGCGGAGGGCCACGAGCGCCACCAGCTTATCGCCTGTACCTATACCGACTACGAGATGGCCTGCGAGCAACAGCTACCCGATCGCCTCATCGAGGCCTATAAGCGCTTCGCCTAAGCGCTCCCGGTCGGGAGTACCCGCTCCAGGCGGTTGGAGCGGCTACCTTTTATAAGGATGACCGCCTCCGGATCCAGAAAACGCGGAGCCAACCACTCCCGCAGTTGGTCGACTTCCGTCAGAACGCGGGCGCCGTCCAGACTCTCCGCCCAGGCCTCGCCGAAGTACACCACCTCCACACCGTCGATGCCCTCGGCAGCATCGGCTACCTCGCGGTGGCTGGTTTTGGCGAAAGCCCCCAACTCCGCGAGCGTCCCCAGCACCGCCACCTTCCTCGGCTCCGGGCGACTGGCGAGCCAGCGCAAACCGGCGAGCGTACTGTCGGGATTGGCGTTGTAGGCATCCAGCAAGACCGTGCTCTGGCCCACGTGCCGCACCTCACTCCGGCTGTCGCTCGGGCGGTACGACGCGATGGCCGTGGCGATCTTCGGTAGGGGCACCTTGAAGTAGTACCCGATGGCCGTGGCGGCCGCGATGTTGCTGTGGTTGTGCTCGCCCGGCAACTGCGATCGGTACGCCACGCGGTGGCCGCCCGCCTCGATCATCCCGTGCGACAGCGGATAGGTAGACGTTTGCACGCAAGCGAGCATAACCGGACCCGGAGCCGCGCTCCCTCCCGCGCCGCTCGTGTAATGGAGCTGTTTGGGCACGCGCTCGGCGAGCGTACAGACCTCCTCATTAGCGCTGTCCACGAACGCGTACCCGCGCGTCGCCGCCAGGAAGTCGAACAGCTCTCCCTTCCCGATGCGCACCCCCTCTACCCCGCCGAAGCCCTCGAGGTGCGCGCGGCCGATGTTGGTGATCGCGCCGTGGGTCGGGCAGCAGATCTCGCAGAGTGCAGCGATTTCGCGCTGGTGGTTGGCGCCCATCTCGACCACGGCAATCTCGGTGGCGCGCGAGATCCGCAACACCGTAAGCGGCACGCCGATGTGGTTGTTGAGGTTGCCCGCCGTAAAGCTCACGGTGTAGCTCTGCGCGAGCACGGCGGCGAGCAACTCCTTGGTCGTCGTCTTGCCGTTGCTACCCGTTAGTCCGATCACGGGGCAGGTGAGTCGCGCGCGGTGGGCTTTCGCCAAAACCTGCAGAGCCACGAGCGCATCGTCGACCAGCAGGTGGTCCTCACGGGAGCCGAGCGTCGGGTCGTCTACCACCACCGCGCTCGCCCCTAGCTCCATTGCCCGCGCGGCGTATCCGTTCCCGTCGAAATTTGGACCGCTAAGGGCGAAGAAGAGCTCCCCAGGTCGAATCGTCCGCGTATCCGTCGAGACGCCCGTCGCCCGGTCGAACGCCGCCAAAAGTCGTGTGCTGTCCATCGGGTGCAAACGTAAGGAGGCCCCTCCGCCCGTGGGCCGAGGAGCCTTCTTAAATGAGCGACCGCGTCGCAGAGACTACTTGTAGCGGCGCTTCTGGCTCTTGTTGGAGTTTTTGAAGACGTTGCCGCCCGTATCCTCGTTGCCGGCCGGGCCACCGGTGCGGGTCATGGCGCAGCGGAAGCCGAGTGTGCGGTCGGCGCGGTCCTCCTCTTTGAAACGGCGCGTGCCGGGGGCGAGGTACCAGGCGCGGTCGGCCCAGCTGCCGCCCTTAATGACGCGGCTCTTGTCACTGATCAACGTACTTACCCCGTAGGCGTAAGTGGCCGAGGACTGTTCGTCGCCGTCGAGGTAGTTATAGACACGGGCCGTTTTGTAGTTCTCGCGGCCGGCTACTTCGTCGTCCTCGACGTAGCGGTAGCGCAGGCGGCCGAGACTATCCTTTTCGACGGGTTTGTTGTCCTCGTCCATTTCGAGCGCCGTGAAGGCACCACCGCGGTAAGGGTTGAGGTCGTGGTTATCGGCGTCGCGCAGCGTAAGCGACGTCATCGGACGGTAGAGGTCCATCGTCCACTCGCTCACATTACCTGCCATGTGGTAGAGACCGAAGTCGTTGGGCTGGAAGGTGCGGACTGGTGCCGTGATCGAAGCATGGTCGTTGAGGTTGCCGGCCATCCCCATGTAGTCACCGTCGCCGCGCTTGAAGTTGGCGAGGATCTGTCCCTGGTACTTGTCGCGTTTCTGGTAGCGGACGCTGTTGCCGTTCCACGGGTAGATGCGGCGGTCGGTGATGAGCTCGTCCTTCTCGTTGGCCATGTTGCCCTGGAGCGCGAGGGCCGCGTACTCCCACTCGGCCTCGGTCGGCAGGCGGTAGCTCGGCAGGAGGATTCCGTCCTCGAAGCGCACGGGGCGCTCGCCTCCTGTGCCGAGGTCCTTGAGGTTCTTCCGGACGTCACCCTGGTACTGCCCAACGAGGTAGGCCTCGGTATTGAAGTTCTCCTCGTCCTTCTGCTCGGGGTTCATGTTCAACACCCCGCGCTCGATGAGGACCATCTCGTTGACGCGGTCGGTGCGCCACTTGCAGAAATCATTGGCCTGGTTCCAGTTGACGCCGACCACGGGGTACTCGTCGTAGCTCGGGTGCCGCAGGTAGGTCTCGACGTAGGGCTCGTTGTAGCTTAGCTCCTCGCGCCAGACGAGGGTATCGGGAAGGGCCCCGGCGTAAACCTCTGGATAGCTCTCGCCAAAGACGCGCTTCGTCCAGTAGAGGTATTCCTTGTAGTCGATATTGGCTACCTCGGTCTCGTCCATGTAAAACGAGGAGACCGTGACGCGGCGCGGGACCGAGTTCCACTCCCGCATCACGTCCTGTTCGGACATGCCCATCGTGAACGTACCGCCCTCGATGAGGACGAGGTTCGGTCCGGTGACTTGACCTTCATAATCTTGCTTCTCGAAGCCACCCCACTTCTGGTCGTTATACTTCCACCCCGTCGTGGCCGATCGTTCGGACTTACCGCAGCCGACACCCACGAGGGCGATCGCCGAGGCGTAAAAAGCGAGCTGAAGGATCTGCTTCATTGTACGATTTTCAGTGAGCGGCGCGAAACTACCCCACATCGGGGAGCAAGTATTACGCCAAATCAGTAAGTAAGGTTAACGCCACCCGCGCGCCGTCATTGCCTAACGGAACAACTGTAGGCAATCATTGTAGCGATTCTGCTGTCTGCGCTTCTGAATCCACGGGGCTTCCTCGAAGTTGAGTTGGAGGCTGATCTCGTGCGAGCCGGCACTCGATTGCCGCAGTCCGCTCACCGTCGCGTCGTAGGAGTAGCCGAACTGGTACATCCCCCACTCCACCCCGACCGTCCCGATCACCGCGTCACCGTTCCCGAAGCCGTGCCGGAACCACGCCCCGCCGAAGAATTGACCGATGCCCACGTAGGCGCCGAGGTTAAGCTGGTCGAAGGCCCCTTGGTGGGTGTAGAGCACGTTGGGCGTCACGAAGCGCTTCGACTTGGCCACGTCCCCGTCGAGGGGGATCTGCGCGCCGCCGTGGAGGCTGATCCTCAGCGGGTAGCCTTTGTAGAAGCCACCGGGTCCGCGGTTGACGATGCGGTCGTCGGGCGTCGTGAGGTGGTCGACCGTCAGGCCGCCGTAGGCGAGCTTCCCGGCGTAGAGCACGCCCGCCCCAAAGTCGGGAAAAAGGATCGTGGTCCTGTCGGGACGGACCTCCTGCGTGGGATTCGTATTTCCGCCGAGGTCGGTGGCGCCGGTATTGGGGTCGATCTGGTCGAAGAAGATCAGGCGATCCCAATCGAGGCTCCGCTGCTGCACACCGGCGCTGAGGCCGAGCCTGAGCACATTCTCCTTGTTGATCGCAACCTGGTAAGCGTAGTAGGCGGTGGCGTTGAGTGTGCGCACGATCCCGTCGCCAGCGTCATCGGCGAGGAGGCTTGCGCCAAAACCGCTATTCAGCGAAGACACGAATTGCCCGTAGGACACGGCCGAGGTCTGGTAGGGGACCGAACCCGCGAAGCCGACGTTCTGAGAGCGGTGGTTGATCGTGACGCTCGGCGCGCGCGTCATCCCGGCGAAGGCCGGATTGAGCAGCATCGGGGCCGCGTAAAACTGCGACAGCACCGGGTCTTGCGCCCGGGCCCCCGTGAGGCTGGCGATCACCAGGCAGAGCGCTAGCGGGAGTAGGCTTATCCTCATTCGAGTCACAAAGTAGCGCCGGGCGCGGCGGCCGACCCGCAATGCCGTCGACATTTGGCAATCTTCGTGCGGCCTCAACGTTTCCTGCTGCATATTCATTACCCGCCGACGCTAATTTCCCCCTTCATGCTCCAGCGCCTACCCGATCTCCGCCCGATGCTAGTCGCGGCGCTAACCGTGGTTATAGTCGGTGGCCTAGGGGCACAGGCGACCTTCACCGCGGAACTCGTTCTGCCGAAAGGCACCGCCGGAACCGAGTTCGAGGTCGCGATCCCGCTTGCGGAAGGACAGAGCGCCGAGCTCACGGGCGCGGCTTTCGCCAAAACTTCCCCAGGGGGTGCAAGTGAGGCGCTCGGTGATCAACTCCAGTGCGAGGTCGCCGGCACGCTCGTAGGTTTTGCCGCAAGGCGCCCTTACCTCTTCGTATACGTTAAGGCCCTACGCGAGGACACGAGCGCCGAACTCACTGTCGCGGCGACGCTCGAGTATACCCTCGCGAGCACCGCCCTGCAGGCCCGCTCGGGACCGGTAGAGCCGACGGAAAGCGTCCTGCGCGCCGGTAAAATCGTGAAAGTGGCTATCGACGAGGATGGGGTGTTCGTCATCGACGCTGCGTTCCTTAAGGACGCCGGCCTCTCGCCGGACGCCGGTCCGGGGGCCGTGCGCGTCTACACAAAGGGCGGGGCCATGCTGCCGGAGCGCGTCGGCGCCGACTACCCCACCGACCTGCGGGAGGTCGGGCTCATCGAGCAGGGCAACGGCAACGCCAGGTGGGACGGCGGCGAACGACTCCTTTTCTTCGGCGAGGGTGAAGACACCTGGCGGTGGAACGCGAAGGAACTCGGGTGGGACCGCACCGAGAACCTCTACGCCGAGGAGACCTACTACTATATCGCCGTGGGGGGCGAGGGCCTGCGAGTGCAGACTCGCGCCAATGTGAGTGCCCCGCGTTACGACGACGCCTACACCTTCCGCGCGCGGTGGGAGGAGGACAAGGCAAATCTCTTGGCGTTTAGCGCCGACGAGAACACCGGCGGGCAGGGCTCGGGGCAACCCTGGTACGGCGACAGGCTAGATGGCGAAAGAGTATTAGCGCGCCCGGGCCTCTGGGACCTCGGCGAAGTCCCGGCCGGTGCCATAGGGCGTTTGAAGTCTGAACTTTGGGCGGCGTCCAATACCTCGTCGTCCTACTCGGTCGAGGTAAATGGGCAAGGCTTCCGAAGCAATACCATCTCGAGCGCCGGTTGGGGCAACCCTAACTACCCACTAGCGTACTTGGGTGCCATCAATGCCGAGATCTCACTAAGCAAAGGCGGCGTCGACGTCGGCGTACTGTATCCTGGGAGCCCGCGCCTCCAGCGGGGATGGATAGACTACGTGCAGCTCAATCACCCGGCGCGACTCATCTACCGAGACAAGCCTTTCAGGTTCCAGTCCGCCGAGCACCTTAGCGCCGGGACCTGGGGCTACTCCCTCCGGGGTGGGGGGCAGGAGCTGGCGATCATCGACGTCAGTGACGCGATGCGCCCGGCCATAGTCACTCCCGTACTACAGGGTGGCGAACTCACCTTCGGTTACCGCCGAGAGGGCGACGGGCCGCCCTCGGAGTTTTACGCGTTCGCGAGCAAAGGCGATTTCGCACGGCCGAGAGTAATCGGCGCCGTAAGGAACACCGACCTACACGGTGTAGCAAAGGCAGACATGATGATCGTCTACGGTGAAGGGCTGCAGGCTGCGGCCGAGAAACTGGCGAAGCACCGCCGCGACTACAACGGCTACGCGGTGACGGCGGCGTCGATGGCGGACGTCGCCGAGGAGTTCGGCGGCGGGCGGATCGACCCTTCCTCTATCCGGAACCTCGCCGCGATGTTGCACCAGCGCGACGCGAACTTCAGGTACCTCCTCCTGCTCGGCGACGGCACTTACGACCCGCGCCAGATCGTCGAGAAGGACCCGAGCCTCATCCCCACTTTCCAGACCAAGGCCAGCAACCACGAGGTGACGGCTTTCCCGACGGACGACTACTTCGGGCTCCTCGACGACGGCGAGGGCATCGTAGGCGCTTCTTACCCACAAGGCGGAGTCGACATCGGGGTCGGGCGCATCCCCGCCTTCCGCCTTTCGGACGCCACCGCGGTGGTCGACAAGATTATCCGCTACGAGACCGACCCGAAGATGCGGGGCGACTGGCGCCTGCGCAGTGTGTACGTCGCCGACGACGAGGACGGCAATCTCCACGTCCGAGATGTGGACTCGGCAGCCGAGACAGCGGAGGGTTTGTATCCTCAATTTAATCAGGCCAAGATTTATGTGGATGCCTTCGAGCAGGTCGGTGGATCCGGGGGGCAGCGCTTCCCGGCGGCCTCGGAGGCCATCAGCCGTAACATGTTTCGCGGCAATCTTATCACTACCTACCTAGGTCACGGGGGGCCTCGGGGCTGGGGCCAGGAGAGATTTTTAAATACCCCCGACATCGAGCGCTGGGCTGCGCCCAATGCGCTGCCCGTGCTGATTACGGCGACCTGCACCTTCACCGGCTATGACGACCCGACCAAAACCGTGATCGGGGAGCAGGTGCTGTTTAAGCGCAACGGCGGGGTGGCGGCCTCGATGAGCACGGTGCGTCCGGTATACACTAACTCCAATAAAGCCCTTACGGACGCCTCCCTAAAAGTCTTCCTCGATAAGACCCTCACCCGTCGTTACGGCATAGGGGAACTGCTGATCCAGGCGAAGACCGCCAGCGTCGGCAGTAGCGCTGAGAATGACCGTAAGTACGCCCTCTTCGGGGATCCGGCCATGCGCCTGGCCGTCCCGCAGCTCGACGTGGTCGTGACCCACATCGACGATCAGTCTGTAGAAGATCTCATGACCCTCCCGAAGGTGGCCCCCTTGCGGGAGGTTGTGCTACGGGGGATCGTCCGCACGCTCGACAGTACGCTCGCGAGTAACTTCACCGGCAAGGTGGAGCTGACGGTGTTCGATCAGCAGCGTACGGCAACGACCCTCGGCCAGGACAAGGGCTCGTCGCCGATGGAATTCTCCCAGATCGGCACGACCCTCTTCACCGGGAGCTCGACGGTGACAGACGGGAGGTGGGAGGCCAAGTTTATGCTCCCGCTCGACGTAAGTCTCGCGCAAGGGCAAGGTCGCCTAAGCCTTTACGCCGAGGCGAACGACGGCCGCGACGGGGCTGGTGTCTTCTCGCGATTCATTGTCGACGGCCTGGCCCCTCCGGGGGTCAACGACCAGACCCCGCCCGTGGTCCAAGCCTTCATCGGCGACGACTCCTTTAGCGAGGGCGGCGTCACAACCACCAATCCAGTGCTCTTCGCCAAGCTCTCCGACGATACCGGCATCAACGTGAGCGGCTCGGCAATCGGCCACGACCTCACCGCCACTTTGCGCGGCCCGGACGATGTGTCGTACGTGATTAACGATTTCTACCAGGCGGCTACCGACGACTACACCCGCGGTGAGGCCAGCTACCCGGTCTACAATCTGCCAGAGGGCAGCTATGAGCTCGAGGTACGGGCGTGGGATTTAGCCAATAACACGGGCGTCGGGCGTACGGCCTTCATCGTGAGTAAGGACGCCGGCGAGGGACTGCGGCGCGTGCTCAACTACCCCAACCCGATGGTGGACGCGACTTGCTTCCAGTTCGAGCACTCGTCGGCGGGGCAACTCGTGGACGTGCGCGTGGATATTTACACCACCAGCGGACGTCTGGTGCGCAGCCTGGACTACAACGGCATGGCCAACGGCCCGCGCTTCGCCGGCGGCGAGGATTGCATCTCGTGGGACGGCACCGATGCATTCGGACAGCGGCTGGCGCGCGGTGTGTACCTCTACAAGGTCCGACTCCGGACCGCAGGCCGGGACGCCGTGGCCGAGAGCGACTTCGAGAAGGTAGTCGTCCTGCGCTAGGTAGCGGACAGTAGTACCCGATTGCGGGCGATTAGTTAGCTATCCGTTAAGGCGTCAGCAATAACGCGAGTCATTCAGGCATTTACACCCAAACGGCTCAACCGGAGTGACGGGCCTACTTTCGCGCCCGCTCAGACAAAAGGCTTTTATGAAATTACGTGTCTACGCTCGCGTCCTGCTTTCCAGCTTCGGGGTCCTGTATCTTGCGGCAGGTGCTGCGCAATCCTCATTCATCTGCGAGGTGGACCCAAACAATCCGAAACGGACGATCGACCCTACTACCGGACAACAATGTATTACGACCATTCGGGCAGCTGTACCCTTCTTGAGCATCGCCCCCGACGCACGGTCGGGTGCCCTCGGGGACGCCGGTATTTCACTTAGTCCGACGCCCGCATCGGCGGACTGGAATGCGTCAGCTCTTGCGTTCTCGGAAGAGCGATTCGAAGTCCAAGCTACGTATACGCCTTGGCTCGCGGCCCTCAACCTGGATGACGTCTACCTCGCGAACCTCCAGGCCTACGGCAAGATCAGCGACACAGAGACCATCTACGGTTCGCTACGCTATTTCTCCCTCGGCACTATCCCCTACACCAATGCAAACGGCGGGCTTATCGTGGAGGGTCGCCCCTACGAGATGGCCGTCTCCCTAGGCTACGCCCGGCAACTTAGCGAACAGTGGAGCGCGAGCATCGGGGGACAATTCATCCTGTCGAGTCTCGCGAAAGGCCTTCAGATTCCGGGATCGACCGAGTTAGCGAGAAACGGTACCGCCGGGGCGGCCTCGATCGGGGTCACCTACAAAAACGAACTAGCCATCGGCAACGGTGCCGACCTCACGGTCGGGGGCTCGATCCGCAACTTGGGTTCGAAGATCTCCTACTCTAACGCGACCAACAAGGACTTCCTCCCGGCTAATTTAGGAATCGGGGCCTCGATGCGGACCTACCTCGACGACTACAACTCCCTCACGTTTATCCTCGAAGGCAATAAGCTCCTCGTGCCGAGTCCGCAGGTCGACACCACGGACTCCGACCAGAACGACCGTCCTGATTGGGCGGACCAGAATATCATCCAGGGCGCCCTCAATAGCTTCGGCGACGCCGACGGTGGCTTTAGCGAGGAACTCCGGGAGATCAATCTCTCCACCGGGATCGAGTATTGGTACGCGGACCAGTTCGCCGCCCGGATCGGGTACTTCCACGAACCCTTCACGAAGGGCGGTCGCCAGTACCTGACACTCGGCGTCGGACTCAAGTACAATGTCCTCGGCCTGGACTTCAGCTACCTCATCCCGACTACGGCCGTGCGCTCGCCCCTCGACAACACGCTGCGTTTCAGCCTGACCTACAGCTTCCAGCCGGCTGCCGCTGCCGCGGAGTAGGATGTTGGTGTAGCGGCTTTCGCCAAAACTCGCGCGCCGTCTGCAGACCTGGAGGCCTTCGTACGGGCGGATGCTGGCTCGTGAGGTTCGCTGATCTAATTGGTCAAACATGTCTTGCTGACCTCATCGGAATGCTGAGTTTGGCGCCGGCTACCCTTACCGACGCTAGGTAGGTTTTGGCGAAAGCCCAAGGCCTAACCAGCGCTCTCCGCACTCCAAAAATGTACAGGGCCGGGACGATAAGCCGGATTCTGTCGAGGTCCGTCATTTATCTAGTGCTGCCTACCCGTACGCCCTCGGGCTCGCACCCTCGGAGCGACGGACCGCCGTGACCCTCGCGGGCGCGTACTGCTCGGCATTGCAACGCGTGGGGTTTTCCTCCCGGGACGCGGTCGCCCGGCCCGGCGTGCGCTCTTACCGCACGGTTTCACCCTTACCGCAGCCCGAAGCCTGCGGCGGTTTCGTTTCTGTGGCACTTTCCGTAAACGCAGCCTCTCGGCCGCGCCCCCCGCGCTTTCGCGTGGCACGCTGTCCTACGTTGTCCGGACTTTCCTCATCCCACCCGGGGCGGGACGCGACGGACTATCCCGGCACCTGTACCGCGCAAAGGTGCGGACAAAACTCGGTGCCGGCGCATCGTAGATCGTTGTCACTTAACCGCACGCCCGCCGTATACGGGGGCGATGCTCAACCTGCGAGGCAAGAATCCAACCCGAGGCAGACCGGAAGCTGCTATCGGGTCCTCGGGCCTGGCACCCGAGGGCGAGCCTCCGATTGTCGCGAGGGGCGGCGACCGGCTCACGGTGCCAGGGGCGGCGGCGGGTGAGCTACGCGGACGGCCCGCGCCGACCGCGCGGGAGGGCGGGAGCAAGGGGCCGAACTGGCTGGTGACGCACGCGATCCCGGTTGCTGTGAGCCTGTGCCTCTCGCTCGTCGCGCTCCTGACGGCATTCGTGATGCACACTTACGGCGGAGATGAATCCTTGCGTAGTTACGTGAGGGGCATCGAGGCGGGCCTCCATCGTCGGGAGGCCCTGGCGGCCGCGGCCGTCGGCGATACGGCATTCCTCCAGCAGCAGATCTATGGCCTCTCGCGACTTTCAACAGAGGACGCGATCGTACATGCGGACAGGCTCGGACAGCTCAGCATGGAGGCGTTCAGTATCGTACTCTACGAGGGCGACTCGGTCCTCTTCTGGACTAATAACCTGGCCGTGCTCCCGCCACAACTCGCACCCCAGCGGCTGCCGCCCCTGAGTCTGCGTGTGCTCGGCAACGGTCAATACCTCGTCAAGCGCCAGAGCCTGCGGCTATTCGGTACGCGCAGCTTCGAGGCGGTCACGCTGATCCCGATCCGCCACGAGTATGCCTTGAGTTCGGAGTACCTCAAAGATGGGTTCGTCGAGACGCCGTACATCCCCGAAGCCGTGGGTCTCGTGACCACCCCGACGGCCTTCGGGATAACGGCCCTCGATGGGCAGACGGTCGCCTACCTCACGCGCCTGCGCCCATTTAAGGACTGGCGCTACCAGGCCTGGATGTTCGGCCTCCACGTGCTCATCCTTTTGATCGCGGGGGTGCTGCTCTTCCAGCTAGCCACCTACGTTAAAGGTCGCTACGGCCCGCTCTCTGGGGCGCTGTCCATCTTGGCCGGCGCACTGGTGCTGGATCGGCTCGTGGCGACTAACGACCTGAGCACCCTGTATCCCGACCTAGGGTTCCTGGCGCAGATGTTCGACACCAATCTGATGAACGGCTCCTTGGCCAGCTTCATGGTCGAGGTCGTCATCGCGATGTGGCTCGTCACCTTCTTCCACCGCAGCTACCAAGGCCCGAAGTCGGCTACGGGGTGGTGCCCGCTGGCGCAGTGGGGCGTGACGAGCCTTCACTACTTTGCGATAGGCGTCGCCGCGACCTGGTTGACCCTCGTCATCAAGTCAATCATCCAGAGTCCGGGGATCGAGTTCGACTTTGAGAACGTGCTGAATCTTAGCAGACCTAGCATGTTCGCGTTGATCGCCATGCTCACGCTGATGTTTGCGCATTTCCTATTCTCTCACCGCCTCATGCTCGGAGTGAGCGCGATTGGGCTCAGCAAGCAAGCCCGGTTCACCGCCCTCCTCACGGCCCTGGCGATCGCGGCGCCGATACTGAGGCTCATCGATCTTCCGCTGCCGATACCGCAGTTTCTGCTGGGGCTCATGATCTTCATGCTGGTCTACGACCTTTTCATCGACACCGGGGAGTCCAACATCCTGTGGCTCTTCTTCTGGCTCGTGGTGCTGTCGATATACTCGGCGGCCTTGTTCTTCACCTTCAGCGTACAGAAGGATATCATGCGCAGGGCCGCCTACGCGAGGGTCCTGGCCGACCCCCACGATCCCGCCGCTGAGGTAGCCCTCCTCAAACTCGACTCGAGCATCCGACACGACCTCCAGATCCAGAATCTTCTCTTAGACGCAAAGGCCGTTACCCTCCGACCCGAAGCGGCGGAAGCCCTCCAGCGACTCCTCATCGAGGAGAGCTACTTGTACAACAACTACAAATTCCAAGTCCTCGTCGGCAACCCACCGAGCGAGGAAACTCCAGCCACGAAGCCCGGGGCAAAGCCCGTCGAGCCCGACGTTACCGAGCGCTTCCAGGGTGGTGCCTCGATCAACGAAAACCTCCGGCTCGACCTCCGCTACCAGAGCGAGCCGATGTACTTGCTCAAGCTCACAAGTAACCCGCGGCGCAACTACGGTTACGACGCCTATCTCGAGGTGAGGGTCGGGCCGCGGGCCCCATCTAAATTTCTAACGGAGTTGCTCATCAACGAACCCTACCGAGGGCTAGAGCACCTCCGCAGATACGATTACGCTATTTACAGCGACGGGGCGCTGATCCACTCACAGGGCGGAAATCCTTCGGCCAACCTCCGCGCCGCGAACGTGCCGTCCGCCGGTGAGTCCCGCAGCCGGACCAACTCTTCCTACTCGGAGCTGCTGTATTCGGCGCCCGGCAATACCGTGGTATTCATCGGGATGCCGATGGGGGGCTACCTAAGGCCAATTTCCCTATTCAGCTACTTATTCGTCTGGTGCATCATCCTGACCCTGATCATGAGCCTGCTCAACACCTGGGTAGACATACTTCCGAAGGCGGTAGACATCAGCTGGGTGAGCAAGCCAGATTTAAAGACCAAGATCCAGGTCGGGATCATCGCGCTGGTCCTGCTCAGCTTCGCTATGATCGGCTACGTTACCGTGCTGTATTTCCACAGCTCGACCGACGCCTACCACGACGACCGCCTCAACCGTAAGGTGACCAGTATTCTGGAGAATGTCGAACACGAGATCGACCTCATGTCGGAGACGGGGGTAGTGACCACGGCTAGTCTCGCCAAAATTGTCTTGCCAATCAGCCGAATCCACTCTATGGACATCAATCTGTTCTCGCTGAACGGCAAGATCGCGGCCACTTCCGAAAGCGAAGTCTTCAACCGCGGCGTCATCGCCCCGCGGATGGGGGCTTACGCGCGCCAGCTACTCTCCGACCGTGGGAGCGCCATCGCGCAACAGTTCGAATCCATCGGGGAGCTCCGCTACCGCACGGCTTACGTC
Source organism: Saprospiraceae bacterium (assembly GCA_041744755.1). Taxonomy (GTDB): domain Bacteria; phylum Bacteroidota; class Bacteroidia; order Chitinophagales; family Saprospiraceae; genus CALDTK01. The sequence continues at coordinate 28,027 of JBGTKC010000184.1, read as the reverse complement.
CCGGTCCGCAACGTCGACGGCAAGGCGATCGCTTACATGGGGCTCCCCTACTACTCCAAGCAACGTGACCTCCGCGACGACGTGAGTGCCTTTATGGGGACGCTCCTCAACGTGTACGTTTTCCTGCTACTGATTGCCGGCGTGATCGCGATCACGGTGGCCAACTCGATAACGCAGCCACTCACGGAGCTCGGGGACAAGATTCGGCGCTTCAGGATGGAAGACAAGATCCAACCACTCGAGTGGCGCGCTCAGGACGAGTTGGGCGACCTCATCCACGAGTTTAACGCGATGCTATTCACCGTAGAGTCCTCCGCCAAGGAACTCGACAACGCCCGCCGCGATTCCGCCTGGCGGGAGATGGCCCAGCAGGTCGCCCACGAGATTAAGAACCCGCTTACGCCCATGAAGCTCAGCATCGAGTTCCTCCGGCATGCTTTCGAGCGCAGCTCCGACGCAGCAGAACTCGAGCCCATGATCAAGCGCGTGTCGGCTACCCTGATCGAGCAGATCGACAACCTCGCCTACATCGCCACCAATTTCTCAACTTTTGCACGGATGCCGGAGCCGGTCAACAGCCTGTTCCAGCTCAATGAATTAGTCGAGTCGGTGTACAATCTCTTCCTTGAGGAAAACGTCGACTCCCATTTATACTTAGACCCCAATTCCTGCCCGGTCTACGCGGACAAAAAATTGTTGATGCGGGTGCTCAACAACCTCATCAAAAATGCCATCCAGGCCATCCCTACGGAACGCCGGGGGGAGCTATCGGTTTCGCTCGAGCAGATCGGCCACCAAGCCGTGATCTGCATTGCGGACAACGGCGGCGGTATCGCTGAAGAGATGCAGGAGAAGGTCTTCTTCCCGAAGTTTACCACGAAGAGCAGCGGTTCGGGGTTGGGCCTAGCCATCTGCCGCGACATCATCCACGCCGCACACGGGCGCATCTACTTCGAGACAATCATTGGCGTCGGTACTAAATTCTTCGTGACCCTTCCTATCTGCGAGGCGGACGACGAACGCCTCGCGATCTCGGACGACGACGACGAGGTCCTCTACCCCTCGACGATCTCCTAGCCGGGGGTCGAAGAGCGACAACCCCCGCGGACCGCGTACGTTTACGCGTGAAGTTAGACTCAACACTTTGCGCGCAATCGTTATAGGGGCCGGCATAGGCGGGATCGCCGCGGCGATACGTACGGCGCGGCTCGGCTACGAGGTCTGCGTCCTGGAGCGCAACGAGTCACCCGGCGGCAAGCTCTCCACGTTTCAGCTCGGGGCTTTCCGCTTCGACCGCGGCCCGAGCTTATTCACGATGCCGCAGTACGTCGATGAGCTCTTCGAGCTCTGCGGCGAGGACCCCGCCGATCATTTCACCTACCACCGCGAGGAGGTCGTGTGCCGCTACTTCTGGAAGACCGGCGAGCGCCTGGTGGCTTACGCCGACCCTGAGCGCTTCAGCCAGGAGGCGAGTGAGGTGTTAGGGGTCGCCCCCGGCATCGTGGCCGCTGCGCTCGCGCGCTCCGCGGAGAAGTACGAACTGAGTGGACGCACCTTCCTGGAGCGGCCGCTGAATAAGGTCAGCACTTGGCTCCATCGCGGCAACCTGACCGCCCTGCGGAAGCTCGGCCGCATGGACCTCACGCGCACCATGCACGCTACCAACGTGCGCGATCTCGGTCACGCGAAGCTCGTGCAACTGTTCGACCGTTTCGCGACCTACAACGGATCTAACCCGTACCGCGCCCCCGGCATCCTCACCATCATCCCGACTTTCGAGCACACCCTAGGTACGTTTTTGCCGAAAGGCGGCATGTACGACATCACCGCCAGCCTCGTGGCCCTGGCCGAGCGACAGGGCGTGACCTTTCACTATCGACATCCCACCGAGCGGGTGTTGAGCGAAGGGGGCCGGGTCACCGGCGTTCGGACTAGCGACGGGCACGACCACGCCTGTGATCTACTCATCAGCAACGCCGACGTGCACGGTTTTTACACGCACCTCATGCCGCAGGCCCGCAAGCCCGCGCGCACGCTGCGCCAAGAGCGGTCCACGAGCGCAGTGATTTTCTACTGGGGGATCGACCGCGAGTTCGCGGCGCTCGGACTCCACAACATCTTCTTCAGCGAAGACTACGAAGCAGAGTTCGAGGCCTTGCAACAGGGCGCGGTGAGCGACGACTTCACCGTCTACGTCAACGTCACCTCGAAGGGCGTCGGCGGCGAGGCGCCCGAAGGAGCGGAGAACTGGTTCGTGATGGTCAACGCGCCGCACGACCGTGGTCAGGACTGGCCCGCGGCCCTCGCGCGCATCCGGGAGCTGACCCTAGACAAATTAAGTCGTGCCCTCGGCTACGACCTCCGTGCAGCTATCCTCGTCGAGCAGACCTGGACCCCGCCCGAGATCGCCACGGACACCGGCTCGCACCTCGGCGCGCTCTATGGGACGAGCAGCAACAGCAAGTGGGCCGCTTTCCTGCGGCACCGCAACCAGAGTGCCGAGTTCAAAAATCTCTTCTTCGTCGGCGGCTCCGTCCACCCGGGCGGGGGCGTGCCTCTGGCCCTGCTCTCGGCCAAGGTCGCGAGTCGGCTCATGCCGGCGGCCCATGCGTAGGCCGGCGTGGTGGGGCCTTTCGGCAAAACTCCACCCGACCCCGCGGGAGCGGACCGCGGCGTGGCTCCTGGTCAGCTCCTACGCCTTCGGCACCGTGATGCTGGCCACCGATGCTGTGCCCGGCTTCGTCTACCTCACGGCTTTCCACCTCGTCTTCACCGCCGTCCTCCTGTGCAGCGCCCACCGTCCCCACATCGGGTGGCGCGTGGTGATCTGGCTGCTGATCTGCGGCGTGCTCGGTTGGTGGATCGAGTACCTCGGCGTTCACGGCGGTTGGCTCTTCGGTCGCTACATCTACGGCGACGTGCTAGGGCCAAAGGTGAACGGCATCCCGCTCGTGCTCGGGGTCAACTGGATCCTCGTCGTCTACGCGGTCGCCACTACCCTCTCGATGGCCCTACCGAGGCTTGGTGCCTGGGCGAAGGTGCCGCTCGCGGCCGCGGCGCTTACCTTCCTCGACCTCCTCATCGAGCCGACGGCCATCGCGCTCGACTTCTGGACCTGGGCCGATGGCACCCCCCCGCTCCAGAACTACGTTGGGTGGTTCGGCGTGAGCCTCGTGCAGGGCGCCATCTTTTACGTCCTCCTGCCGTTTACAGAGAATAGGCTTGCGCCACTGGTCTTACTTTTGCAACTGGGCTTCTTCGGCGTCTTGGCGCTGGTGCTGTAATCTCACGCCGTTGCTCCGTATCTCACCTCCGCTATGGGTCTCACCCTTTCCTACATAGGCATCGTCCTCCTCACGGCCCTCGCCATGGAGTTCGTCGCGTGGTCGGCACACAAGTACCTCATGCACGGACTACTGTGGTCCTGGCACGAAGACCACCACAAGCCCCACTTCGAGAAAGAGGGCTTCTTCGAGCGCAACGACCTGTTCTTCGTCGTCTTCGCCGTGCCGAGTGCCTTTAGCTATATGGTCGGCTCGATGTATCAGGTCGGGTGGCTCTTCTGTATCGGGATCGGGATCAGCGTCTACGGACTAATCTACTTCGTGGTCCACGACGTCTACATCCACCGCCGGTTCAAGTGGCTCGACGGGCTCGACGGGTGGTACACCCGCGGCATCACACGCGCCCACGGCGCCCACCACGCCGTGACGACCAAGGAGAGTGGCGAGAGCTACGGGCTGCTGCTCGTGAAGCCGGAATACTTCCGCGCGAAAGAGAGGCGGCACTAGGCGGCTTTCGCCAAAACTTGCGCAAGCCCGGCCGAGGTGTTTGGCGATGTTAAACATGCTCCGCTCGCACCGCACGGGCCTGCCACCCGGCGGCGTAGGAGCAGCGCTCGTCGAACACGCCCTACCAAAAAGGCCACTACCGCAATCTACAGTAGTGGCCTTTTCTGTTTTGGCGAAAGCCGCATAACGTGTTACGCCCCCTTCAATACCCTCGCCATTGTCTCGCCAATGTCGGCGGGGCTCTTCACGACATGGATACCGCAGTCCTCCATGATCTTCATCTTGGCCTCGGCGGTGTCCTCGGCGCCGCCGACGATCGCGCCGGCGTGACCCATGGTCCGTCCTTTCGGCGCGGTCTGTCCGGCGATAAAGCCGACGACGGGCTTCGTGCCGTGCTCCTTGATCCAGTGGGCGGCGTCGGCCTCCATGGTGCCGCCGATCTCGCCAATCATGATGATGCCCTCGGTACCGGGGTCGTTCATCAGTAGCTCGACGGCATCTTTGGTGGTGGTACCGATGATCGGGTCACCGCCGATGCCAATGCAGGTGCTCTGACCGAGGCCCGCCTTTGTGACCTGGTCGACGGCCTCGTAGGTGAGGGTACCCGACCGACTCACGATCCCGATCGTGCCGGGGTTGTGGATGAAGCCCGGCATGATGCCCACTTTTGCTTCGCCCGGCGTCATGACCCCAGGGCAGTTGGGGCCGATCAGGCGACAGTCGCGCGAACTGATGTAAGAGCGGACCCTTACCATGTCCTGCACAGGGATCCCCTCGGTGATGCAGATGATGACCTTGATACCGGCATCGGCGGCCTCCATGATGGCGTCCCCGGCGAAGGGTGGGGGTACGAAAATGATGGTCGTGTCGGCACCCGCCTCGATGACGGCCTCATGGACGGTGTTGAAGACCGGCTTGCCGAGGTGCTCTGTGCCGCCCTTGCCTGGCGTCACCCCGCCGACGACGTTGGTGCCGTAGTCGATCATCTGCTCGGCGTGGAAACTGCCTTCTTTACCGGTGAACCCCTGCACGATGACGCGGGAGTCTTTGTTTACTAAAACGGACATTTGGTAGATTTGACTGTCGGGTGCGGGGCACCTACTTTGAATTTAGTCGATGAGGAAGACGTCCTCGTCGGCGGCCTTCATCAAGTAGCGCTCGCGGGCGAACTTGACCTCGTCGGCCTTAATGGTCGCGCGCAGCTGCTCAGAGTCCTCGATCGTGCGGACGTACTGCGCCTTTTCCTGTTGCAGCCCGCTCAGCGTCTGCTTGAGCTGCCACTGCTTATACAGCGAATAGTGATCGAAGAAGGCGATGTAGACCACGAAGAGCAGCAGCGACAGCACGTACTTGTTGCGCATCCCACGCGGGAGGCGGTTGAGTAGTCGCTTGGGCAAGCTCATTGCCGAGGTCTCGATGCGGGCCATGGTCGTGGGTTAGCGGGCTTTAAGGAGATCGCGACCTGGGTAGTAGGCGTCCTCGCCGAGTTCGTCCTCGATGCGCAGGAGCTGATTGTACTTCGCGATCCGGTCGGTGCGGCTCGCCGATCCGGTTTTGATCTGGCCGGTGTTGAGGGCTACGGCAAGATCGGCGATGGTGGTATCCTCGGTCTCACCCGAGCGGTGGCTCATCACGCTCGTGAAGCCGTGGCGAGTAGCGAGGTTGACGGCCTTGATCGTCTCGGAGAGACTGCCGATCTGGTTGACCTTGATGAGGATCGAGTTGGCCGACTTCTCATCGATGCCGCGCTGGAGGCGCTCTACGTTGGTCACGAACAGGTCGTCCCCAACGAGCTGCGTACGGTCGCCAACCGACTTGACGAGCTTCGCCCAGCCCGACCAGTCGTCCTCGTCGAAGCCATCCTCTATCGAGAAAATCGGGTACTTGTTGACCCACTCCGTCCAGTAGGCGACCATGTCGTCGGAGGACATCTCCCTGCCGCTCGACTTATGCAAAACGTAAGCCTGCTTCTTGGCGTCGTAAAACTCCGAAGCAGCCGCATCCATGGCGATCATCATATCGTCGCCAGCCTTATAACCGGCCGCTTCGATGGCCTGGAGGACGGTCTCGATGGCCTCCTCGTTGCTCTGGATATTCGGCGCGAAGCCACCCTCGTCGCCGACGTTGGTCGAGTAGCCCTTCTTCTTGAGCACCGTCTTGAGGTGGTGAAAGGTCTCGACGCCCATACGGAGGGCATCCGAGAAGGTGTCGGCCCCGACGGGCACGATCATGAACTCCTGAAAGTCGATGCGATTGTCGGCGTGCGACCCCCCGTTGAGTATGTTCATCATCGGCACTGGCATCGTGTTGGCGTGTACGCCGCCCACGTAGCGGTAGAGCGGCAGACCGTATTCCTCAGCCGCGGCTTTGGCAGCGGCCAACGAAACCCCGAGAATGGCATTCGCGCCGAGCTTGCTCTTGTTGTGCGTTCCGTCCAGGTCGATCATCAGTCGGTCGATGTGCAGCTGGTCGGCGACGTCGATCCCGATCAACGTGCTCGCGATCTCCTCCTCGACATGGGTCACGGCGCGCAGGACGCCCCTACCCAGGTAGCGGTCCGCGGCGTCGGCGTCGCGGAGCTCGACGGCCTCGTGCTTGCCCGTGCTCGCGCCCGAAGGCACTGCCGCGCGGCCCATGGCGCCGGCTTCGGTGTAGACCTCGACCTCGACGGTGGGATTGCCGCGACTGTCGAGGATCTCTCGGGCTCGGATGTCTATAATCTCGCTCATAAGCTGTGGGTGGTGCGGCGCGAATCTAACGCACCGTGACGCAATGGACGGCAGGCGGGGCTCCCGCGGCGGAGATAGTTTGTCTCCTGCGCAGGCTCCCTAGCCCTCGGAGCTCGTTTGTGCCACCTTGCTCGACTCCAGCAGTTCGACGAAGTCGTCGAACAGATAAGCCGAGTCGTGTGGCCCGGGCGAGGCCTCGGGGTGGTACTGCACACTAAAGGCGGGCGCCCCCTTCACCCTCAGGCCTTCGATCGTCCCGTCGTTGAGGTTGACGTGCGTAATCTCAACGCGGTCGAGGTTGGCCGCGATCGCCTCGGGGCTTACGCCAAAACCGTGGTTCTGGCTCGTGATCTCCGATTTGCCCGTCTGCAGGTTCTTGACCGGGTGGTTGATCCCGCGGTGGCCGTGGTGCATTTTGTAGGTTGGGATGTCGAGCGCAAGCGCCAGTAACTGGTGGCCAAGACAAATCCCGAAAGTCGGCAAGCGCTCGGCCACGGCCTCCTTAGCCAGCTCGATTGCGTAGGGCATGGCGGCAGGATCACCGGGGCCATTCGAAAGAAACACGCCGTCCGGGGCGTAATCGGCGATATCGGCGAAGCTCGTTTTGGCGGGATACACGCGTACACTCACGCCGCGCTTCGTGAAGTTGCGCAGGATGTTGCGCTTCGTGCCGTAGTCGATCACCGCTACCCGAAAGCGCTCTTCGTCGGCCGTCAAGTCGTAGGGCGCGTGGGTCGATACCCGAGAGGCTAACTCGAGCCCGTCCATCGACGGCGTGGCGGCGAGTTTTGGCGAAAGCTGATCGACGTCAACGGTCTCGCTCGAGATGACGGCATTCATGGCGCCCTTCGAGCGGATGTGGCGCACGAGGGCACGCGTGTCGACTCCAGCTATACCCACGAGCTCTTGGGCGACGAGGTACTCCTGTAGGCTACCGCTTGCGAGCTTTCGCGAAAACTGGTCGGCGAACTCTCGTACGACGAGTCCGGCGATCTGGACCTTGCCCGACTCCTCGTCGGCGTCGGCCGAACCGTAGTTGCCGATATGGGTGTTGGTCGCCACCAGGATCTGTCCGGAGTAGCTAGGGTCGGTAAAAACCTCCTGGTAGCCGGTCATCCCGGTGTTGAAGCAAATCTCGCCGGTGGTCGTCCCGACGGCACCGACGGCGTTGCCGTGAAACACCGTACCATCGGCGAGCAGGAGGATGGCGGGGACGTGCGGCGTAGGCTTCATCGGGGGAATTTGCGGCGAAAGTACGGGCCGCCACGGTCAGGGTAGCCATGGCGAAGAGTGGAAACGCGAGGAGGCTTTCGCCAAAACGAGAGAGGGGAGCCGACTCCCGTCGACTCCCCTCCCGATTGACTCCCCTCCCGATTGACTCCGCAGCGCTGCTTAAGCGTCGGCTGGCTTGTCGGACTCGTCGAGCGGCAGGCTGTCGCCGTTGACGACATCGACTTCTGGGTCGACCATCGTATCGGCGCTCTCGTCGTTGTGCTCCTCGACGAGCGCATCTCCGATGACGCTGTCGGTGTCGGCGTCGTCCGTAGGCGCGAGCCCCACGTCTTCCGCGTCCGCGTCAAGGTCGGCAGTCGCTGGCGAGAGAGCGTCTGCCACTGGACTGACGGTATCAGTACCGATCTCGGTGGAGGCGGAGCCACCGCGACGGCGACGGCGGCGAGATTTGCTGGCGGCCTTCTCCTTGAGGTTGTAGCTCTCGTTAAAGTCTACCAACTCGATGATGGCCGTCTCGGCATTGTCGCCGAGGCGGGTGCCCGTGCGGATCACGCGGACGTAGCCACCCGGGCGCTCCCCGACGGCGGGGACGACGGCTCCGAAGAGCTCCTTGACGGCCTCCTTGTTCTGGAGGTTCTTAAAGGCCTCCCGGTGGGCGTGTTGACTGTTGGCCTTGGCGGTCGTGATGATGGGCTCCACGAATACACGCAGGGCCTTGGCCTTGGCGAGGGTCGTGCTGATCCGCTTGTGCGTGATCAGGGAGATGGAGAGGTTCCGCAGCATCGAGCGGCGGTGTCCGACCTTGCGGCCGAGGTGATTGTGGGTCTTTCCGTGACGCATAGTGTGGAAAGTTGCTGAACACCATCCGGCGGCAAGGCGGCAGGCTCACACGAGAGCCGGTGGTAATCCAAGAGAGATTGGGTGTCCCGCACGGCGCCTCACCGGAAGCGCGCGCGGACCTGCACGATAACTTTAGTTTAGTGACTACTCCTCGTCGAGGTCGTACTTCGAGATGTCCATCCCGAAGGAAAGATTCTTCTCCGCGAGGAGCTCATCGATCTCCACGAGGGACTTTTTACCGAAATTGCGGAACTTGAGCAGTTCATGGGTGTCGTAGCTCACGAGATTGGCGAGGGTATTGATCTTGGCTGCCTTAAGACAGTTGTAGGCCCGAACGCTGAGGTCGAGATCCTCGAGGGAGGTCTTGAGAAGCTTGCGCATCTGGAGGACTTCCTCGTCGACGATATTGTGCTCGCGTGGGCTACCCTCGTTAAAGGTGATGTTCTCGTTCGTGATCAGCGTCATGTGACGGATCATGATGCGGGCAGCCTCCTTTACGGCCTCCTCAGGATGGATGGTGCCGTCGGTGGTGACTTCGATGGTGAGTTGCTCGTAGTCGGTGCGTTGCTCAACGCGGGTCGATTCGACGCGGTAGCTCACCTTCTTGATCGGGGTGTAGATGGCGTCCATCGGGATGACGCCGACGACACTATCCTTCGGAAGTGTCTCACCGGCTGGCTCGTAGCCGCGACCGCGGGTCACGGTGAGCTCGATCTCCAAGTTGACCGAGGCCTCCATCCGGCAGATGAGCAGCTCGGGGTTCATGATTTCGAACTGGCTGGAGTTGGCGGTGATGTCGCCGGCCGTAAACTCCTCTTTCCCGCTGAGGGTAAGGTAGATCTGCTCCGAGGCAATGTCGGAGTCCTGGTCGATCGGGCGGATGCGGACCTGCTTGAGGTTGAGGATGATGTCAATGACGTCCTGGGTCACGCCCGTGATGGTCGAGAACTCGTGGTCGACGCCGCCGATGCGTACGGCGCTAATCGCGTAGCCTTCGAGCGAGCTGAGGAGCACGCGGCGGAGCGAGTTCCCGACGGTCTGTCCGAAACCAGGCTCCAGGGGTTTGAACTCGAATACACCCTTGAAGGCGTCTGCTTTGTGCATGACGATCTTCTCTGGCATTTGGAAATTCATGATGTTCATAGACCGGGGGCTTGAGTGCGGGCGGTGACGCCCATGTAAGCGATATGTTTTTACGCAAGTAGCCAAAGCCCTGAGGGACCTTGGCTAATTGTTTTGCGGGAAACCGCTAGAGGATTACTTCGAGTAGAGTTCGACGATCAACTGCTCGTTGATCTTCTCCGGGATCTGATCCCGGGTTGGGTATGCGAGGAACACGCCTTCCATACGATCGGAGTTCATCTCTAACCAGCCGTGCTTGCGGACGTCGCTGGCCGAACTGACCGACTGGCGGATTACGTCAAGGCCCTGCGACTTCGGACGGATCGAAACCTTGTCGCCGGGGGTGAGCTTCATACTGGGCGTGTGGCTGAGCTTACCGTTAACGAGCACGTGTTTGTGGCTCACGAGTTGGCGGGCAGCGCGACGCGTGGGGGCCATGCCTAAACGGAAGACACAATTGTCGAGGCGCGACTCCAGAAGCTGAAGCAGGTTCTCGCCGGTGACCCCTCGCGAGGCCGAGGCCGTGCCGAAGGTGTTGCGGAACTGCCGCTCGAGGACCCCGTAGGTGAACTTAGCTTTCTGCTTCTCGAGGAGTTGCGCGGAGTAGTCGGACGACTGTCGACGCTTGCGGCGAGTGTTGCCGTGTTGGCCGGGACGGTACTTGCGCTTCTCGAAAGCGCGATCGTAGCCGAAGATCGCTTCGCCGAGTGCGCGAGCCTTCTTGGTGGTAGGTCCGGTATAACGAGCCATATAAGTAGATCTAGAAGGGTTCTTGAATTAAACGCGACGACGCTTAGGAGGGCGACAACCGTTGTGGGGGATCGGCGTGACATCGCGGATGCGCGTGATGCGGATCCCGCCTTGATCCACGGCACGGATGGCTGCTTCGCGACCGGAACCGGGGCCTTTCACGAAAACCTCGGCCGAGCGCATACCGAGGTCGAAAGCCGTCTTGGCCGCCTCCGAGGCGGCGACCTGCGCAGCGTAGGGCGTGTTCTTTTTAGAACCGCGGAACCCGGCCTTACCGGCGGTGGCCCAACTGATGACATCTCCCTTCTTATTGGTGAGCGAGATGATGATATTGTTGAATGAAGCTTTGACGTAGAGGAACCCTTCGGATTCGACGACGACCTTCCGCTTCTTGACGACTTTCTTGGCCTTTGCCATGGTGGTGCTGACTTAAGGGGCGAGGCGCCTCGGTTACTTGGTGACTTTTTTCTTGTTGGCCACCGTCTTACGACGACCCTTACGAGTACGGGCATTGGTGCGGGTGCGCTGGCCCCGAAGCGGCAGACCGCGGCGGTGACGCATCCCCCGGTTAGAGACGATATCCATGAGACGCTTGATGCTCATCTGGACCTCGGAGCGCAACTCGCCCTCCACGGTAAACTCGTTCTGGACGATGAGGGTGATGGTGCGGACGCTGTCCTCATCCCAGTCCTCGACCTTTATGTTCGGGTCGACGCCGGCCTTCTCGAGGATCTGCTTGGCGCGGGTGTCGCCGATGCCGTAGATGTATGTTAACGCGATAACCCCGCGCTTGCGCCGAGGTAGGTCGACTCCGGATATTCTAGCCATGGTGGGTGGGTGTAAAGCGTTGGGACTAGCCCTGGCGCTGCTTGAACTTAGGGTTCTTCTTGTTGATGATGTACACGCGGCCTTTGCGGCGTACGATCTTGCAGTCTACTGACCGCTTCTTCACGGAGGCTCTGACTTTCATCGTCGGTGGGTCTTCAGGTTATTTGTAACGGTAGGTGATGCGTCCGCGCGAGAGGTCGTAGGGCGACATCTCGACTGCGACCCTGTCGCCTGGGAGGATGCGGATGTAATGCATCCGCATCTTTCCAGAGATCGTGGCGACGAGTTGGTGGTCGTTCTCCAGGCGAACCCTGAACATAGCGTTCGACAGCGCCTCTTCGATAACGCCATCTTGCTTGATCAGTCCTTGCTTCGCCATTTTTCCCGTTTCGGGGTGCAAAGATAAGCACTCCCGATCAATTCAGCCGCAGCTAATTTAGAATGCGGCGTAACGGGTTTTGGCGAAAGCCCGCTCGCGCCTCGGCGAGGCCTCCGCTACTCCTCGATCAGCGTGGAGGCAACTGGGTCGTGGAGGTACGGATTGTCGCTCACGGCCTTCTCGACGAAACGGTGATCGCTGAGGATGTCCGGACCGTCTCGCGTGACGGCTACGGAGTGCTCGAAGTGCGCGGTAGCCATCCCGTCCCTGGCGAGGATCGTCCAGCCGTCGGCATCCGTTTTGATGTGGCGGGTCTTAGTGTTGACCATTGGCTCAATCGCGATCACGAGCCCGGGCTTCATGATGGCGCCCTCGGTGCGCTTGCCGAAGTTCGGCACCTCCGGCGCCTCGTGGAACTCGCGACCTATGCCGTGACCGCTCAACTCCCTCACGATCGCATAGCCGCACTCGCGCTCGATAAAGCGCTGAATGGCGTAGCTGATCTCCCCTACCCTATTCCCGACCTGGGCTTTCTCGATCCCGACGTAGAGGGCCTGGTTGGTGGCCTCGAGGACATCCATCGAATCCACGTCGACACCACTGAAGGCGTAGGTGTAGGCGCTGTCGCCGTGGAAACCATTGAGGAGCGCCCCGCAGTCGATCGAGACTAAGTCGGTTTCGCGGTACTCGCGCGCAGTCGGCAGGCCATGGACGACGCAATCGTTGACACTCGTCAAGATGGAGCTCGGGCACCCGTACAGCCCTTTGAAGGATGGGATCGCCCCGTGGTCGCGGATGAACTCTTCTGCCTTGGTATCGAGCTCGAAGCCAGTCACCCCTGGCCGCAGCAAGGTGCCGAGGTAGGCGAGCGTTTTGCTGACGAGCAAATTACTCTCACGCATAAGCTCCAACTCAGCGCCGGACTTGTGGAAGATGACTTTGGACCTGGCCATAGCGTCGGTGCGTCGGTGCGGTACGGCGGGACTCTACCGTGGTAGCGGCTCCTAGATGGTGCTACCGATCTGCTGGAGCGCGCCTGCCTTACCCTGCACACGACCCGACTTCACGAGGCCGTCGTAGCGGCGCATGAGGAGGTAGCTCTGGATCTGCTGCAAGGTATCGAGGACGACGGCCACCATGATCAGGAGTGACGTACCACCGAAGAAGATTGCGAAACTCATGTCGACCCCGAGGAAGCGCGCAGCGACGGCGGGGAGGATAGCAATGAGGCCGAGTGCCATGGCACCCGGTAGCGTGATACGGGTCGTAACCGAATCGATAAAGTCTGCGGTAGGCGTACCGGGCTTGACACCAGGAATGAATCCGTTCCGTGACTTAAGGAACTCACTGTACTGCTGTGGATCAACGATGAGGGCCGTGTACACGTACGTGAAAACTACCACCAGAATGAAGTAAACCACATTGTACACCGGGCTCGTGAAGTCATTGAGTTGATTAAGTAGCCAGCCGGGTTGCTCGCCGTTGCCCGCACCAAGCTGTGCGATCGTCGACGGGACGAACATCAAGGCCTGTGCAAAAATGATAGGCATCACACCGGCGGCAATCACCTTAACGGGAATGTTGTCACCTGCCCCACTGCTCGTGATATCGGCCGTCCCGCGGCCCACCATTCGTTTGACGTACTGAACGGGGATTTTACGAATCCCTTGCACGAGCAGGACTGTAAGCATTACTACTCCAAAGAGGGCAAAGAGCTCGACGGCGAAGAGGAACAGTCCGCCGCTATTAGAACGTGAGCTGAACTCACCAATGAGTGCGGTCGGCAGTGTGGCAATGATCCCGATCGTGATCAGGAGCGACACACCGTTCCCGATACCCTTGTCGGTGATTTTCTCACCAAGCCACATTGCGAAGACAGTGCCGCCAGTGAGGATAATGAGTCCGGCGATGTAGAAGAGGCTGGAGCTGAGGTTTGGGTCGATGGCTTGGGCCTGCTGATCGAGGTACGTCAGGTAAGCTCCGCCTTGTACGAGCGTAATAGCTATGGTGAGAAAGCGAGTAATCTGGTTGAGTTGCTTGCGGCCGCTCTCCCCTTCCCTGGTCTGAAGCTTCTTAAAATAGGGAATCGCGAATCCGAGCAACTGCACGATGATCGAGGCCGTGATGTAGGGCATGATCCCTAGCGCGAAGACTGCGCCTTTACTGAAAGCACCACCGGTGAACACGTTGATAAGACCGAGGAGGTCATTGCCGCCGCCGGCGGCCGCGGCCTCGAGCTGCGAGGGCACTACCCCTGGAAGGAGTACGAAGCTACCCACCCGATAAACGAACAACAGACCCAGGGTATACAGGATCCTTTTGCGCAGTTCGTCGATTTCCCAGATGTTCTGGAGGGAGGTAAAGAACTGTTTCATGCGGTGAAGTGCGGGTTCGACGTCTCGGGAAAAAGCCTGCCTCCGAATCGACGCGACTTCGGCGGGGGCGCGGGCGCTTTAAAGCGTCTCGATAGAACCTCCGGCGGCCTGGATGAGCTCCGCGGCCTTGGCGCTGAACTTGTTGGCGGTGACCTTGAGGGCACTGGAGATCTCACCGGTTCCGAGCACCTTAACGAGATCGGTCTTGCGAATGATACCGAGGGCGTGAAGATTCTCGGTGGTGATCTCGGTAAGGTCATGCTTATCGGCCAGGCGCTGCAGCTGCTCCACGTTGAGCACGGCGTACTCGACGCGGTTGGGGCTATTGAAGCCACGCTTCGGGAGGCGCATCTGGAGAGGCATCTGGCCGCCCTCAAATCCACGCTTGCTCTTGTAGCCCGATCGACTCTTGGCGCCTTTGTGTCCGCGGCTGGCCGTCCGGCCGCTACCGCTACCGACACCACGGCCGAGGCGGGTGTTCGATTTGACGGAGCCTTTGGCGGGACGGAGATTATGAAGTTCCATGAGGGTTGCTTGTAGGGTGAGGCGTCTAAGCCTCTACGCGGACGAGGTGGCTGACTTTGGCGACCATACCCTGAATGACGTCATTGTCCTCCTGCTCGACGGTCTGATTGATCTTGCGGAGCCCGAGGGCGATCATCGTGCGCTTCTGCCGCTCTGGGCGATCGATCACGCTGCGGACTTGGGTAATCTTGATGGTTGCCATGATGTTGATTCTAGCTGAGGCCATGGCCTCAATTACTATCCTTCGAAAACTTGCTGGAGGGAGATGCCGCGCTGTTTGGCGACCGTCTGTGGACTACGGAGCTTGGTGAGCGCATCGATCGTTGCCTTGACGACGTTCTGGGGATTGGACGAACCTTGCGACTTGGCCAGTACATCGTGGAGACCGCCGAGCTCGAAGACGGGGCGCATCGCCCCCCCGGCAATCACGCCAGTGCCTTCCGAAGCTGGCTTGATGAGCACCTTGCCGGCACCGAACTTACCTAACTGCTCGTGGGGAATTGTGCCCTTATGTAAGGGGATAGTGATGAGGTTCTTCTTCGCGGAGTCGTTAGCCTTCTGGATGCACTCGGCCACGTCACGGGCCTTTCCGAGGCCGAAGCCAACGCGACCCTTACCGTCACCCACCACGACGAGTGCGGCGAAGCTGAAGGTACGACCGCCTTTGGTAGCCTTGCTCACGCGATTGAGGTGGACGAGTTTGTCCTTGAATTCACTCTCGACAGCGTTCTGCTGGCGGTTCCGATCGTTTCCTTTGCGCTCGTTGCGACGTGCCATAATGCTTAGAATTTAAGTCCGCCTTCGCGGGCGCCCTCGGCGAGGGCTTTTACGCGACCGTGGTAGAGGTAACCACCGCGGTCAAATACGACGGCACTCACGTTGGCGTCTGTCGCGCGCTGAGCGATGGCCTGCCCGACGGCTTTAGCGACATCCGATTTAGTTCCGCTGCCGCTAAAACCTTCGTCCCGCGAGCTAGCGGCCGCCAAAGTTACTCCTTTAGAATCATCGATCAGCTGGCAGTAGATCGCTTTGTTGGAACGGTAAACCGCCAGGCGCGGACGCTGAGGCGTACCCTGGATCTTGCGACGGACCCGGTTGTGGATCCGGCGCCGGCTATCGACTTTGGAAAGTGGCATAATAGATCTTGTGGCGATTCCGACCGCCGATGATACAAATTTTACTTCTTCGCGGCGGTCTTACCGGCCTTGCGACGGACCTGCTCCCCCTGGAAGCGGACACCTTTGCCTTTATAAGGCTCGGGCTTGCGGAAGGCGCGGATCTTGGCGGCGATCTGGCCGACGAGCTGCTTGTCGATCCCCGTGAGAGTGATCTTTGGCGCCTTTCCCTTATCAGTAACGGTCTCGAGCTTGACCTCGTCCGGAATTGCAAACACGATCGGGTGCGAGTAGCCGAGGCTGAGCTCAAGGACTTGTCCGGAGTTGGAGGCGCGATAGCCCACACCGACGGCCTCAAGATTGACGGTGTACCCGTCGGTGACGCCCTGTACCATGTTAGAGATCAGTGAGCGGTACAGGCCATGGATCGAACGATTCGTCTTCGAATCATCCGGGCGGGACACAACCAGGCTGCCGTCCTCGACGGCGACCGAGAGCGCGGGATCGATCTGCTGCGTCAATTCCCCCTTCGGGCCTTTGACCTTGACCACATTGCCGTCGCTCACGTCAATGCTGACGCCAGAAGGAACGGTAACGGGTGCTTTTCCGATGCGAGACATGTCGAAGAGGATTGAGTATTTTTAGTAAATGCGGCAGAGGACCTCTCCGCCGATGTTTTCGCGACGCGCCTCCTTCTCGGTCATCACTCCTTGAGAGGTTGAGATGATCGCGATGCCGAGGCCGTTGATTACGCGGGGTAGGTTCCCGGCGCCGGCATACTTACGTAGGCCAGGCTTGCTGATCCGCTCCAACTTGCGGATGATCGGCTTACGGGTACTCGGATCGTACTTGAGCGCGATCCGTATCACCGACTGCGGCTTGACGGTATCGTCGAACTGGTAGCGGTAGATGTAGCCGTTGCGATACAGAATCTCCGTCATGCGGCGCTTGATCCCGGAGCTCGGGATCTCAACGACGCGGTGGCCGGCCATCTGGGCGTTGCGGATGCGGGTGAGGTAATCGCCAATTGGGTCAGTAACTGCCATGATTATTAGTTTTGGCGAAAGCCTACCAGCTCGCTTTAGTGATACCAGGAATCTTACCGTTCAGAGCAAGCTCGCGGAATTTGACCCGGCACAACCCGAACTTACGCATGTAACCCTTCGGTCGCCCCGTGAGGCGGCAGCGGTTGTGCAGACGGATCGGGTTCGAGTTACGGGGCAGCTTATCCAGCTCTTCCCAGTTGCCCTCAGCCTTTAGGCGCTTGCGCTTCTCAGCGAACTTCGCGACCATTTTGGCGCGCTTTTGCTCACGCGCGATGAGTGATAGCCTAGCCATTAGATTGGTCGGTTTGTCGGTTTTGAAAAGGCATGCCCATACGCTTCAACAGGGAGAGGGATTCAGCATCCGTCTTCGCCGAGGTAACGAACGTGATGTCCATGCCCGTAATCTTATTGATCTTGTCGAGGTCGATCTCAGGAAAGATGATCTGCTCGGTGACGCCTAGTGTATAATTGCCACGGCCGTCGAAAGCCTTATCGCTCACGCCGCGGAAATCACGAACGCGGGGAAGGGCCACCGACACGAGGCGGTCGAAGAACTCATACATCCGGGCACCGCGCAACGTGACCTTAGCGCCTATGGGCATGCCCTCACGGAGCTTGAAGTTCGAAATGCTCGTACGCGCTTTCGTTGGGACGGCCTTCTGGCCAGTGATCTGGCTGATCTGGTCAACGGCGACATCGACGAGCTTCTTATCCTGCGTTGCCTGACCGACGCCTTGGTTGATGCAAATCTTCAGCAATCGCGGCACCTGCATAGTCGAGGAGTAGTCAAACTCCTCCTTCAGCGCAGCTGCTACCTCGTCCTTGTACTTGGTCTTTACTCTTGGTTGGTAGCTCATTATGCTAGCGTTTGACCATTTGATTTAGTGAAGCGCACGAGCTTGCCGTTCTCTATGCGTCGTCCGACGCGGGAGGGGTTACCGGTTGCATCGACGAGGGCGAGGTTCGATATCTCGATCGGCATGGTCTTATCGACGCGACCTCCAGCATTTCCCTCGGTGGCTTTCATGTGCTTGATGCGCACGTTAGCCCCGTCGACGATTGCCTTGTTCTCCTTCGGGAAAACTTGCAGAACCTCCCCGACGGTGCCGCGGGACGAACCAGCCATCACCTTTACGGTATCGCCTTTCTTGATCTTGATCTTGGCCGTGAAGACCGGCTTGATGCGTGCCATGGTAATTGAACTTAGAGTACCTCTGGGGCTAGTGAAACGATACGCATGTAATCCTTTTCGCGCAGCTCGCGGGCGACGGGCCCGAAGATGCGCGTGCCACGAGGCTCGTCGTTGGCGTTCAGCAGAACCACAGCATTATCGTCGAAGCGGATGTACGACCCATCCTTGCGGCGGATCTCCTTCTTCGTGCGGACGATGACCGCCTTGGAGACCGTACCCTTCTTGACGCCGCCTGGGCTCGCGTCCTTGATGGAGACGACGATCTTGTCGCCGACCCCAGCGTAGCGACGCTTTGACCCACCTAACACGCGGATACAAAGCACCTCCTTGGCTCCACTGTTGTCTGCCACCCGTAGCCGGGATTCCTGCTGAATCATGATGTATACTGTAGACGACCGCGAGCGATCGGTAGGTTTGGTTACTTGGCTTTCTCGATGACCTCCACGAGGCGCCAGCGCTTCTTCTTGCTGAGGGGACGCGTCTCCATGATCTTGACGAGGTCGCCAGTATGGCAGACATTTTCCTCGTCGTGTGCAGTCAGCTTGGTATGACGCTTGAGGAATTTGCCGTAAAGTGGGTGCTGGATGCGGCGCTCGATGGACACCGTGATCGTCTTGTCCATTTTGTCGCTCGTCACCAAGCCAACGCGCACTTTGCGCGCATTCCGGACTTCCTTAGTTATTTCTGTAGCCTCGCTCATCGGTTACGGTTGTTGGGCTTGGAGACGGCTACGGCGAGTGCCCTTCGGGGCCTTGCCTGCACCATCATTGAGTGTAGATAGCTCGCGACGGCTCTGCTCGGTCTTGAGGCGAGCGATGTCTCGGCGCAGGGACTTGATCCGCGCGACGTCGTCAATCCCGCGGGTATAGTGGTCGAAGCGAAGTTGTTGATAATCACGGACGGAGGTCGCTAGCTCAGTGCTGAGCTGCTCGTCCGACTGACCCGAGACTTCGAGAAACTTTTTGGTAGCCATGATTTTCGCTTTGTGACCCTACTGCACCCGAAGGTCGGCCCGGAATACGGTCTTTGTTTGGACTGGTAGCTTTTGTGCCGCGAGTCGAAGCGCCTCTACGGCAACTTCCGAAGGCACGCCGTCGAGTTCGAAAAGGATGCGACCGGGTTTGACGGCCGCTACGTAGTGGTCGACTGCGCCCTTACCCTTGCCCATACGCACCTGGATCGGTTTCTCCGTAATAGGCTTATCCGGAAAGATCCGGATCCAGACTTTGCCCTCACGCTTCATGAAACGCGTCATCGCAATACGTGCCGACTCAATCTGGCGATTGGTCAAGCGACCGGCATCCATCGTCTTGAGCGCGTAGCTACCGAAGGCAATCGTACTACCCTTCCGGGCAAGGCCTTTGATCCGGCCCTTCTGTTGCTTGCGGTACTTGGTTCTTTTCGGCTGTAACATGATGCAGACTTAGCAGACTTGGTGACCCTTCGCCCGCTTTTTCTTAAGGGCCGGCGAAGATACTCCGTTCTTTGAATTTTGAATCAATTATCTTCTCCCGCCGCCACCGCCGCCGCCGCGACGGTCTCCCCCGCCGCCGCCCGCTCCGCGACGATCGTTGCCTCCTCGCTCGCTTCCGCCGCGATCATTGCCGCCGCGATCGTTACCGCCGCGACGATCCCGCTCACCACCGCGATCATTACCACCCCGACGATCGGCACCGCCACCGCCACCGGCAGTCGCGTTGGCGGGGCGTCCCTCTGCGATGTTCGGGCTAAGGTCTCGCTTGCCGAGCACCTCCCCCTTACATATCCAGACCTTCACCCCGATTTTGCCCTGAACCGTCATCGCCTCCACGAGGGCGTAGTCGATGTCGGCGCGGAAGGTGTGCAACGGCGTGCGCCCCTGCTTGTACTCCTCGCGGCGAGCCATCTCACTACCGTTCAGACGACCGCTGACGCGGATCTTGATCCCTTCGGCGCCGGCGCGCATCGTCGACTGGATCGACATCTTGATGGCGCGACGGTGGTTGATACGCGCCTCGAGCTGCTTGGCGATAGACTCACCTACGATAGCGGCATTGAGCTCAGGGCGGCGGATCTCGACGATGTTGATTTGCACGTCTTGCTTCGTGATCTTACGCAGCTCCTCGCGGATCTTGTCGACCTCCGTGCCGCCACGTCCGATGATGACACCCGGACGGCTCGTGTGCAACGTGATCGTGATCCGGCGCAGCGTGCGCTCGATGACGATCCGTGCGATACCGCCGCGTTGGATACGGGCGTCGAGGTACTTGCGGATCTTCTCGTCCTCCACCACCTTATCGGCATAGTCGTGCGCCCCGAACCAGTTAGAGTCCCAGCCACGGATGATGCCCAGGCGATTGCCGATTGGATTTGTCTTCTGTCCCATGGTTACTGTACTTCGTTGGCGGCTACCGTTGCTTCCTCGTGGTCGGCGCTGGTGTCGGTGGGCAATGCGATGCGATTCTCCACGACGATCGTGACGTGGTTGGAGTGTTTGCGGATCCTGTGGGCGCGTCCTTGCGGCGCCGGGCGGAACCGCTTGATCATCGTCCCCTGGTCAACCATGATGGTCGATACCCTGAGGGCGTAATCGGCGGCGCTCTCCTCGTTCTCGAGCTTGTTCTCCCAGTTGGCCACTGCCGAAAGGAGAAGTTTCTCGAGCCAGATCCCGGCCTCGCGACCGGAGTACTGCAAAATGGATACCGCCTCGTCGACGGGCTTGTTACGAATAAGGTCCGCGGCAAGACGCATTTTGCGGGCCGACATCGGACAATTGCGCAGTTTGGCTACGGCTTGCATGTCTTCCTAGTTTATGCTTTTCGTTGCTGCCTTTCGGCAAAACGGCAGGCGGGCTTATTACTTCTTGCGGTTTCCTCCGTGGCCTTTGAACGAGCGCGTTAGCGCGAACTCGCCGAGCTTGTGGCCCACCATGTTCTCGGTAACGTACACCGGGACGAACGAGCGTCCGTTGTGTACCGCGATCGTGAGTCCGACCATCTGCGGGATGATCATGGACGCGCGCGACCAGGTTTTGATGACCGACTTTTTGCCGGAAGTCTGAGCGTCCTCTATCTTGTCGAGGAGCTTGTGGAACACGTAGGGTCCCTTCTTCAGTGAACGTGGCATCCGGTCGACTTACTTTTTGGCGCGCTTCTTCGCGCGGGAGATGATCAATTGGGTGGAGTGCTTCTTCTTGTTGCGGGTCTTCTGACCCTTCGCCATCACGCCGGTGCGCGATTGCGGGTGGCCGCCAGAAGCGCGACCCTCGCCACCACCCATGGGGTGATCCACCGGGTTCATGGCCACACCACGGGTGTGTGGTCGCTTGCCGAGCCACCGCTTGCGGCCGGCCTTACCCAACACCTGCAGCGAGTGATCGCCGTTAGAAGTCGTCCCGATGACGGCCTTACACGTGAGGAGGATGCGGCGGATCTCTCCAGATGGCATCTTGAGGACAGCGTACCGGCCTTCACGGCTTGTAAGCGTTGCGTTCGTCCCCGCCGACCGAGCGATGCAGGCACCTTTGCCCGGCGTCATCTCGACGGAGTGCACGGTGGCACCTAGTGGAATTTCCGAAAGATACATCGCATTACCGTTGGCAACGGCCACGCCTTTACCCGACTCCACTTTGTCGTCGACCTTGAGGCCTTTTGGAGCAATGATGTATCGCTTCTCTCCGTCCGCGTAGAAAAGCAGCGCGATGAACGCCGTGCGGTTCGGATCGTACTCGATCGTCTTCACCGTAGCGGGGATGTTCTCCTTGTCGCGCTTGAAGTCGATCAGGCGGTAGCGCTGCTTGTGTCCACCGCCTCGGTAGCGCTGGGTCTGCTTGCCGCTGTGGTTGCGCCCGCCCGACTCCTTCTTCGGAGCGAGGAGGCTCTTCTCCGGCTTGTCGGTCGTGATCTCGGCAAATGCATTACCGACGCGGAACCTCGTACCTGGAGTGACTGGCTTAAACTTTCTGATTGGCATGGTGCCTAGTATTCGTGGGTGAGGGTCGCTTTATTGTTGGTCGCCGTAGAAGTCGATCGTCTCCCCGTCGCGCAGGGTCACGATTGCCTTTTTGTACGCGGGGCGCCGGCCTTTCTGTAGACCGCGCTTCGTGAAGCGGGTCTTCAGTTTTGCAGGCATGCGCGTCGTATTGACGCCCTTGACCTTGACCTCGAACTGGGCCTCGATCGCCACCTTGATCTGGTGCTTGTTCGCCGTCTTCTCGACCACGAACACGAACTGGTTGTGCTTTCCGCTCAGGTCCTGGCTCTTCTCGGTGAGGACGGGGCGGGTGATGATTGCTGTCGCCATGGTGAGGAGGGGTTAGGCCCGAAGGGCGTTGGTGAGGTAATCGACGCTGCCCTCTGTGAGGACGAGGGTCTTGGCGTTGAGCACGTCGTAGACGTTGACCGTATTCGCGGTCACCAGTTTGGCGTTCGGCAGGTTGTCGAAGCTCTTGCGCACGTTCGGCTGCGACCCTTCGATCACCACCAGGATCCGTCCGCGCTCGTTGCCCAGGATCTGGTCCACGATCGAGCGAGCGGATTTAGTCTTGGGCGCATCGAAGTCGAAATTCTCGACTACGCGCAGTCCACCCGCCTGGGCCTTTGCGCTCAGGGCACTTAGACGAGCGAGGCGCTTGACCTTTTTGTTCAATTTGATGTCGTAGCTACGCGGACGCGGCCCGAAGACGCGGGCGCCACCACGGAAGAGTGGACTCTTGATCGAACCGGCGCGGGCGCCGCCCGTACCTTTTTGTTTCTTGAGCTTGCGCGTCGAGCCGCTGAGTTGCGATTTCTCCTTCGCGCTGTGCGTACCGGTCCGCTGTGCGGCGAGGTACTGCTTCACGGCGAGGTAGAGCACGTGCTCGTTGGGCTCAATGCCGAAGATGGCATCGTCGAGATCGACTTCGCGGCCGACCTGTTCGCCTAGGTTGTTGTGTACTTGGACTTTCACGGGTCGACTACTTTTTTTCGATGATGACCATCGATCCCTTCGCTCCGGCGATGGCGCCCTTGATCAGGATCAGATGCTGTTCTGGAAAGATGCGCAGGATCTCGAGGTTCGAGGTCGTCACAGTGCGGTTGCCGTCCTGGCCCGCCATGCGCATGCCCTTGAAAACTTTAGCCGGATAGCTGGCGGCTCCGACGGAACCCGGGGCTCGAAGGCGGTTGTGCTGACCGTGCGTGGCGTCGCCGACACCGCGGAAGCCGTGGCGCTTAACTACGCCCTGGAATCCCTTGCCCTTGCTGCAGCCCGAGACCGATACACGCTCCCCGGAGGCGAATAGGTCGTCGATCGTGACGGTGTCCCCAAGTCCTTTCTCGGCGAGGTCGAAGTCGCGAAACTCGACGATCTTGGTGGCCGACTCGATGCCGGCTTTCGCGAGGTGACCTGCCATCGGCTTGGTCATGTTCTTGGCCTTGCGCTCCCCGAAGGCGATCTGCGTGGCGACGTAGCCGTCGGTCTCGACGGTCTTCACCTGCGTGACCGTACACGGGCCAGCCTCTACGATCGTGCACGCCACAGCCTTCCCGGCCAGGGTGTAAATGCTCGTCATACCGAGCTTGCGTCCGATAATTCCTTTCACGGTATTCGTTTTTACGCCCTTTCGAAATATTCGAAGCGGGGCGCTTGATGAATCCGTAGACTTTTGGCCTACGGAGCCTCAACTGGTTTTGGCAAAAGCTGATGGTCTCGCCTTTCGGCAAAACTCGCAGCTCGTGCTACCAGCAAAATTGGATTTAGGTTAGCTTGAGTTGGATGTCGACGCCGCTCGGCAATTCGAGCTTCGAGAGCGCGTCCACCGTCTTCGGCGTCGGCGTGTAGATCTCGATCAGGCGCTTGTGGGTCCGGAGTTGGAACTGCTCACGTCCTTTCTTGTAGACGTGGGGCGAGCGAAGGACGGTGAAGATGTTCTTCTCGGTGGGCAAAGGGATCGGTCCCGTCACCACTGCACCCGAATTGCGAACCGTCTTGACGATCTTCTCCGTGGATTTGTCGACCAGGGTATGGTCGTACGAGCGGAGCTTTATGCGAATCTTCTGATTCATACCTCTTGTTTGAGGGGGTTGTTAATTAGGCGGCGACTGTTCCCTTCGCGATGGCGATAATCTCTTTGGCGATGCCGGAGGGCGCTGGTGCGTAGTGCGAGAAAGTCATGGTGGAGGTGGCGCGTCCGGAGGTCACCGTCCGCAGCGCGGTCACGTAACCAAACATTTCCGATAGCGGCACCTCTGCCTCGATGACGATTACACCACCCACGCGGGTCTCCTGGCCTTTCGGCAAACCCCTACGGCGGTTGAGGTCGCCGATGACGTTGCCGGTATACTCCTCCGGCGTAATGACCTCGAGGCTCATGATCGGCTCCAGTAAGACGGGCTCAGCGCGCGGGGCGGCCTCGCGGAAGCCTTCCTTCGCACAAAGCTCGAAAGCGATCGGCTTGGAGTCGACCGCGTGCATGCCACCGTCATACACCTCTACCTTCATCGAATCAATCGAGTAGCCGGCGAGGACGCCGTTATCCATCATCGAGTTGAAGCCATCGGTGATCGGCTTCACGTAGTTCTTGTCGATCGAACCGCCGACGACTTTCCACTCGAATTGGAGGCGCTTCTTGCCGGACTTATAGTCGTCCGAGTCGAGGAACTCCTGATCCGCAGGTCCAATCCGGAAAGACATATCGGCGAACAGACCAGAACCACCGGTTTGCTTCTTGAGGCGCTCGCGGTGCTCCACAGTTTTCTGCAGGGCCTCTTTGTAATTGACCTGGGGCGCACCCTGGTTGACTTCAAGCTTGAACTCCTCCTTGAGACGATCGACGATGATCTCCAAGTGGAGCTCACCCATGCCGCTGACTACGGTCTGGTTGGTGTCCTCGTCATACTTGACGCGGAAGGTCGGATCCTCCTCGGCCAGCTTGGAGAGCGCCATACCGAGCTTGTCGAGGTCCTTGGTGGACTTCGGCTCGATGGCGATACCGATAACTGGGTCGGGGAACACCATTGACTCGAAGACGATCGGTGCGTTGAGGTCGCTAAGCGTATCCCCGGTGCGGATGTCCTTAAAGCCTACGGCAGCAGCGATGTCGCCAGCCTCCACCCGATCGATCGAGTTTTGCTTGTTGGCGTGCATCTGGTAGAGGCGGCTGATGCGCTCCTTGTTGCCGTTGCGATTGTTGAGCACGTAGCTACCGGCATCGAGTGAGCCGGAGTAGACGCGCATGAAGGCGAGACGACCGACATATGGGTCGGTAGCGATCTTGAAGGCGAGTGCCGAAAACGGCTCGTTGACGTTCGGTTGACGCGAGATCTCGTTGTCGGTATCCGGGTCCATACCCTTGATGCTCTCGCGGTCGAGTGGGCTCGGGAGGTAAGCGCAAACGGCGTCCAGCACCATCTGCACACCCTTGTTCTTGAACGCCGAACCACACATCATCGGCACGAACTTCATGTCGATCACAGCGCCGCGGACGGCCTTGCGAACTTCGTCGGCAGAGATGGACTCCGGGTCTTCGAAGTACTTCTCCATGAGCGTGTCGTCATACTCGGCGACAGCTTCGAGAAGCTTCTCGCGCCAGGTATTGACGGTCTCGCGCAAATCTTCCGGGAAAGGAACCTCCTCTGGCGTCATGCCGAGGTCTTCCGTCTTCCAACGAAGCGCCTTGCCCGTAATCAGGTCGACGACACCCTCGAAGGTTTCCTCGACCCCGATCGGCACCTGAAGTGGGATCGCCGTCGAGCCGAGACGCTCCTCCACCTGCTTGACGACTTTGAAGAAGTCGGCACCCTGGCGGTCCATCTTGTTGACGAACCCGATACGAGGTACTTTGTACCCGTCGGCTAGACGCCAGTTGGTCTCTGATTGCGGCTCTACGCCCGATGAGGCGCAGAAAAGGAACACGAGTCCGTCGAGAACCCGCAGCGAGCGGTTCACCTCCACGGTGAAGTCCACGTGGCCTGGCGTGTCAATGATGTTGACCGTGTAGTGCTTCTCCTTCCAGTCCCAGTGGGTTTTGGTCGCAGCCGAGGTAATGGTGATCCCCCGCTCCTGCTCCTGCTTCATCCAGTCCATCGTGGCGGCGCCGTCGTGGACCTCCCCGATTTTGTGGCTAACGCCTGTATAGTATAGCACGCGCTCGGTGGTGGTCGTCTTGCCCGCGTCGACGTGGGCAGCGATTCCGATATTGCGCGTTAAGGCTAGATCTCGGTTAGCCATTAGATGATGGTTTTAAAGCGGGATAGGATAAGGATCAGATACGGAAGTGCGAGAAGGCGCGGTTGGACTCCGCCATGCGGTGGGTCTCCTCGCGGCGCTTCACGGCCTGGCCTTCGCCCTTAGCGGCGGCGAGGATCTCGTTGGCCAGCTTGTCGCTCATGCCTTTGCCGGCCCGCTTACGCGAAAACGTGATGAGCCACTTCATCCCGATGGAGATCTTGCGCTTGGCGCGGATCTCGGTCGGGATCTGGAAAGTCGAACCGCCAACGCGGCGGCTGCGGACCTCGACACCTGGCATGACGTTCTTCAACGCCTTCTCCCACACGGTGTGCTCGTTCTCGCCTTCGGCCGGCTCCTCCATCTTCTCTTTGACCACATCCATGGCGTCGTAGAAGATCCGGAAGGCGGTCGACTTCTTGCCACTGTACATTAGCATATTGACGAACTGCGTAACGGCAGGGTCGTTATAGCGGGCGTCGGGTTGGATCACCCGAATCTTTGGTTTCCTTTTTCTCATGACAGGTTCTTGGCGCTCAGGCTAGCGGAACTAGGTAACTTATTTCTTAGGACGCTTCGCACCGTAGCGCGAGCGTGAGTTGCGGCGATCGTTGACACCGGCGGTGTCGAGGGCGCCGCGGACGATGGTGTAGCGGACACCGGGGAGGTCCTTGATCTTGCCACCGCGCACCAGCACGATGGAGTGCTCCTGGAGGTTGTGACCCTCGCCGGGGATGTAGCAGATCACTTCCGACTGGTTGGTCAGGCGCACCTTGGCGACCTTCCGCAGCGCGGAGTTAGGCTTCTTAGGTGTGGTCGTGTAGACACGAGTGCACACACCGCGACGCTGGGGGCAAGCCTCCAGAGCGCGCGACTTGCTCGTCTGGACGATTTTCTTGCGGCCCTTACGTACCAACTGGTTGATGGTAGGCATAAATCCTTGCTTAATCCGGTTATTTGCCCTTGCGCGGCTACCTGGCTGGCAGCTTTTTCAAAAGCGTCCGCAAAGGTAGGCGTTTACTTTGATTCGCACGGCACAAGATTTCATGAGTTTTACGACCCCCACCCAGGCAGCACCGGCGCAGCCATCCGGCATCCCCCCATCCGACCCTCGCGTTTACCGGCTGCCGCGTCGCGTCACCTCCTACGACGTCGGCCCGGATCACCGCCTCACCGTGCCCGGGCTCCTTCGCCAACTCCACGACACGGCGCAGTCGCAGGCCGGCCACTACGGCTTCGGCTATCGTCAACTTGCCGACCTAGGCTTGGCCTGGGCATTGGTTTGTATCGACCTGCACTTCGTGGGTCCGACTCCGCGAGGCGAGACGGACTTCCAAGTGGCGACTTCGGTGCGGCGCGCGGCGGGACCGGTGGTGATGCGAGACTATACGGCGTCTGTCGGCAGGGAGGTCTTCGCCATCGGACAGACGATGTGGGCGCTCATCGACCTCGACAACCGCAAGACGGCCACGCCTCCCGCAGAGATGCGGACCTTACTCAACGACATCGCCACGCCTACGCTGGATGCCCCGACTGCGCGTCGGCTTCCAGATCAGGGGCCTTTCGGCAAAACCCTAACGCGCGAGGTCTACTTACACGACTGCGACTTCAACGGACACCTTAATAATACGGTGGCGGTGCAGTGGATGCTGGATGGGGTGGTGAGAGGTGGTGCAAGTGGTGCGGGTGGTGCGATCTCGCTGACCCGACTGCGGGCTTCGTACCATAGCGAGGCGCTATTAGGGGAAGTGTTAACGGTCGGGGTGAGTGACATTACGCCTGTGGAAGCGGAAGCAAGTGGCGCCTCGCAAGTGGCGCTCGAACTACGCGGGCCGGATGGACTGGTGGTGGCGAACGCGGTGGTGAAGTGGGCTTAGGATGCTTTCGACCGCTGCTCAATACCCCATTCTCCCCACCA
>JBGTKC010000183.1:0-18138 GCA_041744755.1 Saprospiraceae bacterium | reverse complement strand
GACAACGGCAGATTCGGCACAGGGACCACCAATTCTTTGGCCGATCTACACCTGTTCCCGCGCCGCATCATCACCTACAACGGTAACCTCTCCGTCGCTTACGATAACCGGGACCAGTTCAGGATCACGTGCGGAAATGGGGATCTCGTGCTGGGCGCGCTTGACGGTACTGGGCGGTCTAGTGAGGCGTGCTCTTCGGCGCCGCCAACGAATTGCGTGAGGCGGATGCAACACTCGACGCCCGCGACCAGCGCCTCGGGGCCGAGCTCGCCGAGCTTAAGGTTGCCAAGACTGTCCTCGGCCGCGACGTCCAAAGCCTCTCGGCCGAGACTCTCGAACTCCAAAAGAACATGAACACGGTACTGCGCCACCTAGAAGCCGGCATGCGCGCGCAAGCGTCGGAGCACTAAACAGATTGATTTCACCACACGAGAAAACCTAAATCCAGCTCCTAAGCAGTTTTTGTGGAGCCCGCGTCACGTCAAGTGACGTCGGGCTCCTCGCTTTTTTAGGACGCTGCACCTAGGCGTGCGCGGGTCGCAAAAGATTTGCTAGAATCATGCTCCATGCCCCAGCCTTACCGGTGGGGCACCGTAGCTGCGCGTCATGACTACAGCTACCTACGGTACTCTTAAGACTCGCCAAGTTCATCAGCAGTACTCGCCTCGCTTGTTGGCTATCGGTTTTGGCGTAAGCCTAACCCTCCCGCCCGAAAGGCGACGCGAATGCATTCACCGTGGCGATCGAAGGCACGATAGATCAGCTCTCTGACTTCCCCCGTCGGTGGTAGTCGGTCGGGTCGACGGGGCCGTGCTCGACGACGCGGGCCTGCATGCGCTCCTGCTGGCGGCGACCAAAAACCGCTTGGAGCAGAACCTGTACCTCAGTAGCCAAGTCGCCCACGCCTGCAACTACAAGCACGACCCCGAGCGTGAACTACCCGAATGAACCGAGCGCTTCGTCGCCCTCGAAATTGCGTTCGGGACGGCCCACCCTGCCGAGAAGCCCCGCCATACCTCCAGGGCGAGGCCCCGACGACGCCAGCATTTGGCGTCGCCCCCAGACCAGCCTGCGGAACCTCCGGACACACCTTCCGTATACGAGATCGGCTTTCGCCAGAACTGTTGCTTCTCGTATGAGAATTCGGCATCATATTTGAATTAGAACCTGCAAGAATCTAGTACCTAAAGCAAGCTACACTACCCCCCATGTGGTACGCTAAGAGCTTCGTGCTCATAGCGTGCTGCCTGTTAGCGAGCATTCAGGTTGCGGCTCAGACCATCTTCCACAATGACGGCAACGTTGTGCACCTCTCGCCTGGCGCAGTCGTGTTCGTGCAAGGGGGCGTGAATAACCTCAACGACGGAATCCTCCAAAACGGCGGCACGTTCCATTTTTCGGCCGATTGGACTAGCAATACGGCTGTGTCGGATGACGCCGACGCCCTCCCCGGCGAGTTCGTACTAGAGGGCTTGCGCCAAAACATCACCGGCACCGGCAACGTCGCCCTGCCGACCGTCCGCCTCACCGATCGCGTCGAACGCATCGTACAGCGCGGGACCGACGCCTCCATCGCAGGCGAATTCCACATCAACGACGCCGAGTGGGCTACGCAATCTCGATTGCTCACCGTCACTAACGCCGACCCCGATGCCATCACCCGCGAGGAAGGTTACGTCTCCTCCGATTCGATTGGCGGCTACCTCGTTCGCCACACGGATCGCCTCGAACCCTACGTGTTCCCCGTTGGCTCCAATGGGGAAATCCATCTCACCACCGAGGAACGGTTTCGGCCGGTGTACTTAATGCCGGTCGTGCCGGGCGAGGCCAATTTCGCCGTTCGCTTCGCCAACGTCAAGGCCTCCGACGACCGTACCGACGGCGGTAGGGGATTTGACCTGACGAACCGCGGCCCGGTCCTCAACAGTATCAACGAGAAATACTACTACATGATCGACCGGACCGCCGGCGAACTCGCCGTAGATATTAGCCTGTACTACCCGCTTGCCGACGGCCGCTTCAGCACCATCGCGCAGGTGCAGGACGATGGCGTCTGGCAGGACGCCAACGCCGAAGTCAATATTAACGCCGCGCCACCGCTCTACACCGAAGCATTCGACCGCGTAGCGACGGCGAGCGCGCACGATGACTTCTCGCAGCCCGTCTTCACGCAGGCCGACGCCGACCAGGACGACGACGGCGTGCCGAACCGCTACGACCTCGACGCCGACAACGACGGCATCGCCAACATCGATGAGGTGCCCTCCAACCCCTACGCCGACGAGGACGGCGACGGGCTGTTCGACTACGTTGACCCGGACTTCTCCGGCTGCGGGGCGTTCGTCAATCAGGTCTGTAGCAATTTCGACTTCGACGGCGACGGGCTCGCCAATCACCTCGACCTCGACTCCGATGGCGATGGTCTCCTCGACATCATCGAGGCCGGCGGCTCCGATCCGGAGTTGGATGGGCAGGTGCCCTACCAGATTGCGGGCGTCCCGAGCTCGATGCTCGACCTCGACGGGGATGGGCTTTGGGACGAGCGCGACAACCTCGTCGGCAACCGCGTGCCCGACGGCTGGCCCGAGGTCACGTCCGGGACGCCCTGGCCCCTTGGCGACCGCGACGGCGACGGGTTGCGCAACTTCTTAGACATCGACTCCGACGGCGACGGCATCCCTGATTTTGTGGAGGGGCAGCTCACGCGCGGCTACTTCTTCCCCGACCTCTACGACGCCAACCGCAACGGGATCGACAACGCCTTCGACTTTTTCGAGAACGGTAGCTACGGCGTGGTCGCGATCGACTCCGACGGAGACGGCGAGCCGGACTACCTCGACCTCAACTCCGACAATGAGCGCACCTCCGACCTCGCCGAGGGCCACGATTACGACGGCAATGGCCTGTATGACGGACCCGAGCCGTTGGGACTAGACACTGACGGCGATGGCCTAGACGATGTCTTCGACCTGCTAGACCGCCGCATCGCGACCACCGCCAATGCCGCCAACTCGCAGTACGCCCAAAACTTCTCCAACGCGGAGGTCCCCGAAACCGACGAGCTCGACTGGCGCGAGGCCGGGTGTAAGCAGCAAGACTGCAAGACGATCGTGACGGAGCGCAATCAGAAGCCCTAAAGGGAGTGGCGCGTGAGATGGTGGGAAGTGCAAAGTGGCGCGATGGATACTTGCCACTTTTTGCTTCCCCGAACCCGACGCTTAATGCTGCTCACTCACCGCCATATCCACCTCGTACCTATCTTGTCTCGTGGTAATCTCCACGAACTTGCTGCCCCGTACGGAGTCCGCCAAAAACGTATCCCACCCTTCGGCTGCAAACCAGTGCGAGCCGACTGCCAGCTCCTCGAAACATACCCTCCCCGTCGGCTGCATCTGCTTGCCGACGTCGAAGCGCGCCAGCATGTCGGCGCCGTAGCCGGGGAAGTCCGGACTCCTCACCTGGTACACCGTCGCATCCGCCGGCACGACGCCGTGGTGGGCGAGTTGCAGACACACCTGCGCCCGGAACGCCGGTCGGTCTTCGGGCTCACAACTGACGGCGAGCAA
Source organism: Saprospiraceae bacterium (assembly GCA_041744755.1). GTDB lineage: Bacteria > Bacteroidota > Bacteroidia > Chitinophagales > Saprospiraceae > CALDTK01. The sequence goes on along the minus strand of JBGTKC010000183.1, from coordinate 14,572 downwards.
GAGGGCTACGATGGAGAGGAGGGGAGGCTTACACATAGTCGATGAGTAGCGAGTGACGAAAGGACATCGGTTAGGCTCTAAGCAAAACGGGTACCTTCGCTCGCCCGTATGCGAGCCCCGCCCCTACACACACATACTAAGCAGTCCCGAAACCTGATTTACCCTGATCCGCCGCCGGAGGTGTCTCGAACGCTCGTATGGCTCTTAGGGTTGGTCATGGTGTTAGGCGCCTGTCGCCAAGACGAGCGCGCCGCCGCCGTAGACCTGCGCCTTTTCGGCAAAACGATGGGCACGACATATAGCGTCATCGTGCCGGGAGTCGGCGGCGACAGCGGTGTCCAACGCGCCATCGACTCCCTGCTAATCGTGATCAACGATGAGGTGAGCACCTACGAGCCCAACTCGATGATCTCGCGGTTCAACGACGGGGACACGATCATACTGCCAGTAGTCGCGGCTACTCATGCCGGCGCGGGACTGCACACCCGCTCCGGAGAGCACTTCGCAGCCAACCTATACCTCACGCAAGGGCCCATTAAAAACACCGACGGGTTCTTCGATCCGACGGTCGGTCCGCTCGTCGAGTACTATGGCTTCGGCGCCAAGGACTCCGACACCTCGGCCATCGACCTGGCGGAGGTCGAGCGCCTGCGGCAGCTCGTGGGTATGGCCAAAATCTACTTCGACACCCTCGACGGCGCTCGGCAGTATCGCCTGTTCGCCAATCAAAGCGGCGTCCGCCTCGATCTGTCGGCCATCGCCAAGGGCTACGGCGTCGACCAGGTCAGCTACCTCCTCGCGGAGCGCTTTGGCGCAAGCTCTTACTTAGTCGAGATCGGGGGGGAGACCCGTGCGGCTGGCGCTTCGCCGCGGGGTGACGCCTGGACCGTCGGCATCAATACGCCCGACCCCAAGGCCGCGCTCGCCGACATGGAGCTCGTCATCGCGATCACCGATAGGGCCATCGCCACGAGCGGCAACTACCGCAACGTCCGGATGCGGGGCGGCAAGCCGATCGTTCACACCCTCGATCCGCACTCGGGTCTGCCGCGCAGCTCTACCTTACTCAGCGCCACGGTCGTGGCCGACTACTGTGCCACCGCCGACGCCTACGCGACAGCCTGCATGGCCTCCGCCGAAGACGCAGAACAGGTTTTGGCGAAAGCCGGCCTCCCCGGATGCCTCATCTTCGCCACTCCTAGTGGCGACTACGAAATCCGCTACGTCGGCGAGTTCACGCGCTACGTCAAGTCGGTACCGGGACAGTAGGGCTTTCCCGAAAACCACCCCTCGCTATGCAACTTCATTATCTTACGCTCGATCGGCCGATCGTATTTTTCGACCTGGAGACGACGGGCGTCAACGTCGTCACCGACCGCATCGTCCAGATCGGCGCCCTGCGCTACGAGCCCGGCACACCGGAGCCACAGCGCCTCAATATGCTCATCAATCCCGGCGTCGAGATCCCTGCCGAGACTACGGCCGTCCACGGGATCACCGACGCCGACGTGGCCGACGCGCCACGCTTCAAGGCCGTGGCCGACGAGCTGCTTGCATTCTTCGACGGAGCAGACGTCGGCGGCTACAACGTCGGGCGCTTCGACCTCCCGCTCATTATGGAAGAGTTCGACCGGTGCGGACTAGATTTCGGCGCCGACGATCGCCGCGTCGTGGACGCAATGGAGGTCTTCTTCCGCATGGAGCCGCGGACCCTCGCGGGTGCACTAAAGTTCTTCTGCGACGAAGACATGGCGAATGCCCACGACGCGATGGCCGACATCGAGGCCACCGTCAAGGTCGTCGAGGGACAGCTGGCGCGCTACGTGCCGCAGGGTAGGGTCGAGCCGAACGTGGCCAACCTCCACGAACTGAGCACCCGCCCGGGCCAGCTCGACGCCACCAACCGCCTGAGGCGCGATGACGACGGTGAGATCGTTATCAACTTCGGCAAACACCAGGGTAGGCGCGCGCGGGAGGTCTTCAAGAAGGAGCCAAGCTACTATCACTGGATCCAGGACCGTGATTTTAGCGTCCAGGTCAAAGCCTACGCACGGCAGCTATGGGAGTCCATGTAGTGAGGAAACGCGAGCGCACTTCGATCTCGGCGGTATTGCTATGCCTCGTGGCGCTGACGGCCTGCTCCGACACCCAGGAGGGCTGTCTAGACTACCGCGCGCTACAGATCGACATCTACGCCGAGTCGGCCTGCGACGACTGTTGCACCTATCCGCGGCTCAATCTGCAACAGTTGCCCGGTCGGATCGTCGACGGAAAGCGGCAGCTCATCACTCGCGACTCATTGCTGGTGCGCCGTAACGGCGACACGACAAGACTCACGGCCCTGGTATACTTTCTGCACGACCTCGAACTCGAATTCGCCGACGGCCGCTTGTACCCGCTCCAGGACACGTTCAGCTTTCGCCAAAACACCTCCGATCAGTTCGTACTCCAGACGCGGTCGCTCCTGCGGGCCGCGCCCCTGCAGCGCGCCCAACTCCAGACGGGGCAGCTGCTCGATACGGGTGAGGTGGTAGCGCTGCGGGCTAAGTTCGGGCTTCCGAGCGAATACACCATCGGTCGACCGCTCGGGCAGACGCGGGCCTTGCCGCTGGCCCTGCTGCAGGACAGTCTGCTGTACGACCCCAGCCCCGGCCGCCTCGGCGGCTACCGGAGCGCTTACCTGCGGACAGTGGACCTCGACGGGCAGCGCGACTCGAGCTGGGTGGACGGTGGGGCGAGCATCGACCTGCGGTATGTGCTGCCGGGGGACACGCTCCTGCGGCGCTCGCGAAATCTCAACTTGACACTCCTGCTGCCCGTTACGCCGTTAGTAGATCTGCCGAGCGGACCGGTCGAAGCCAGTGCCTTTGTGGCGGCTTTTCTGACCAAGGCTCAAATCGTGACCGTATCGACATCGCGGTAAACCATAATGTCAATTTGCCCCTATGTGTAAGCATTCCTCTTTGGCCACGATTTTGCTACTGGTCGGCTTCGTCGGCTGCAAGGATGACGAGACGCCGAACCAACTCGGCAGCGCTCAACTGGAAGTCGACTTTACGGGTATGGTCGGCACAGCACCCCTGGCGCTAGAGTCGGTGACGTACGCGGCGCCGGGTGTGGCGGAGGGGTTTCGCCTCACGCGCCTTAGCTTTTTCCTCAGCGACATCCAGTTGCTCACCGATGTCGGTGCCGGCGAACTCAAGACCGACGTGGCCGAGGTCGCCTACCTCGAGTTGGGTCCAAACGGCCGGGCGGCGCTCGAGGTCGCTGACGTACCGGTAGGTAACTACACCGGCATTCGATTCAATCTCGGTCTTACCCCTGAGCAAGATGCGCTCCAGCCGAAAGACTACGCGCCGGCCATGCCACTCGCAAAATCTTCGGAGTACTGGGTAGACTGGGGGAGCTATATTTTTCTCAAGATCGAGGGCAAGGTCGACACCCTCGCCGACGGAAAGGCTCGTTTCGATCATGGCTTCGTGTATCACGTCGGCAAATCTGCCGAGTACACCCAGCGCATCACAGTCACCACGCCGTTCGAGGTATCCGCCACGGGCGCCGAGCTCCCACTCCGGGTTGACCTTTCCCAATTGCTGGGCTTGGAGGGTAGCGACCCGTTGAGCCTTAAACGTGCAATGGATCACCGCAACACCGCCGCACGTCGCCTCATGGACAATGCCAAGGGTGCGTTTACCCGCGATCGCTAAGCGACCCGATGTTGCTCCAGTCACCAATTCTACAGTCGATGTCCCCGAAGCGCGGGACAAGCTCTGCCGTTCTCGGGGTTTGCGTTGCGTTGGGACTATCGGTGGCGGGCTGTGTGCCGGACGAAGTGCGCGGTGACGATCCGCCGGTGGTGGTATTGGATCCGGTCGATGTGTCGCTGCTGGCGTTTCCGTATTCGCCTACGACTTTCGATTTCGAACTCCCGGCGGGCTTTCCGCAGTTGGTGCAACCCGACAGCAACGTGGCGACCGTGGCGGGGGTAGCACTCGGCCGACTGCTTTTCTTCGATCCGATCCTGTCTCGCGATAGCACCTTTACTTGTGCGACCTGCCACAAGCCGGCCCTGGCGTACACCGATGGCCTGGCGGTGAGCAAAGGTATCGACGGCCTCACCACGGCGCGCTCGTCCATGTCGCTGATCAATGTCGGCTTTCAGGAGACCTTTTTCTGGGACGGACGCAGCGGGAGCCTCGAGGAGCAGAGCCTGCATCCAGTAGAGGACCAGATCGAACTGGGCTCCGAGTGGAGCGAGATCGAAAATCGACTTCGGCGCAGTCCTGTCTACCGGAAGGCATTCCGCGCGGCCTTCGGCTTCGAGCGTAGCGCCGAGATCAACCGCTACCAGGTCAGCAAGGCCATCGCGCAATTCGAACGCGCGCTGATCAGCGGCACGAGCAAGTACGACCGCGTCACCTTCGCGCTCGATGGCTTCTTCACCGATGCCGAGGAGCACGGACGTGATATTTTTTTTACAGAGCCGAGCATCGCACACCCGGGCTGCGCCCATTGTCACAATCAGCCGCTGTTCGGGGATGCACGGTTCAGCAACAACGGCCTCGTCGCCACGGAGTCAATCGACGGATTTAAGGATCCTGGTCGCGGACTCGTAACCGGATACCCTTACGACAATGGCAAGTTCAAGGCGCCCTCCTTACGCAATGTCATGCTGACTGCACCCTACATGCACGACGGGCGACTCCCTGATATTGACGCGGTGCTGGACCACTACAGTTCCGGCGGGCACTACAGCCCCACGCGCGATGCACAGATCACAGGTTTTACCTTGAGTGACGAGGATCGCACGGACTTAAAAGCATTCCTGTCCACGCTAACCGACACCGCGGCTTTGAAGCGACCCGGCGTCCGCGCGCCGCAATAGACCTCCAGACTGCAGTGACCCCTCGGTCTCAGTTGCCGCTCAACCGCCATCTGAGCACCTGAGCATCGGGGTATGACTTCCGAGGTTTGCACATCCGGAGCGTGAGCTCATCGCCTTGGTGTCGGTTGCCGTACTTTGCGAATCTCTACTCCAAATTATGTCCACTTATCCACCAGTCGACCACGAAACCGGTTTTCGAGCACCCGACTTGCGGCCCGCCTTCGTGGAGTCTCTACACGAGATTTTGAACAGCGATCAAGTAATTTTGGCGAAAGCCGAACTCGAGACCTACGGCAGCGACCACACGGAGGACTTGATTTTCTTGCCGCAGGTGGTGGTGTTGCCTGAGCGTACGGAGCAGGTCGCGGAAATCGTGAAGCTCTGCGTCGATCACCAAATCCCGATCACGACGCGGGGCGCGGGCAGTGGCCTGGCCGGTGGCTGTCTACCGACGCGGGGTGGGGTAGTGCTGAGCACGGCGCGCATGGACGCTATTCTCGATATTGACGAGCGCAACCACCAGGTGCGCACGCAACCGGGCGTCATCACCGAGACCTTACAGAACGCTGTCGCCGAGCGCGGGCTCTTCTATCCCGTCGATCCGGCGAGTCGGGGCTGGTGCACGATCGGCGGAAACGTCAACACGAATGCCGGCGGACCACGGGCTGTGAAGTATGGCGTCGTCAAGGATTACGTCCTCAATCTGCAGGTCGTTCTGCCGACGGGCGAAGTCATTTGGACGGGTGCCGACACCCTGAAGAATAGCACCGGCTACAACCTCACGCAACTCATGGTGGGTAGTGAAGGTACGCTCGGGATCGTGACCGAGATCGTCTTGCGGCTCTTGCCAAAACCTACGTTCGACTTGCTGCTCCTCGTCCCGTTCCGAAGGTCCGAAGACGCATGTGCTGCGGTAGCGGATATCTTCCGGGCCGGGGTGATCCCGAGCGCGCTCGAGTTTATGGAACGCTCCGCCGTCGAACTCGCCGCCGCCTACACCGGGGTCACGAGTATCCTCGCTTTCGACGACGATACAGCCGCGCAGCTCCTCATTGAGGTGGACGGCAACCGCCTGGACCCCCTTTATGAGGACTGCGCCACCATTACCGAGGTCCTCGAGCGCCACGGCGCTGGCGAGGTGCTGTTTGCCGATAACGAAGCCCAAAAACGGGAGCTCTGGAACCTTCGCCGCAACGTCGGTCAGGCCGTCAAGCTAAGTTCGGCCTACAAGGAGGAGGACACGGTGGTGCCGCGGGCGGAGCTCCCGGCCCTGCTCACCAAAGTGAAGGAGATCGGTCGGCGGTACGGCTTCACGTCGGTGTGCTATGGCCACGCTGGCGATGGTAATCTGCACGTCAATATCTTGAAAGGCGAGCTCTCCGACGATGCTTGGCGGACTCGGCTCCCGGAGGCGATACGTGAGCTGTTCGTAGCCGTCAAGGCCCTCGGCGGTACGATCAGCGGCGAGCACGGCATCGGTCTGGTGCAGCGCGGGTACCTCGATGTCGTCTTCGGCGAGGCTGAGCAGCGCCTGCAGACCGCCATCAAGCGCGCCTTCGATCCGAGTGGTCTGCTCAATCCGGACAAAGTACTCTTTAGCGACAGCTCGGTGATCTCCGGCGGCGGCGTTACTTCGGTGCCGTAATGGCGGTACAGACACAGCGCGAGCGCCTCGGCGAGATCGACCGCTTCGACCTTCGCGTCAGCGAAGCCTTCACGCGGCAGGTGATGAACCTCCTCAACGACGTCTACTTCCGCACACGCCTCGTCGGCTTCGAGGCCTGGGAGGAGCGCAACAACCCAGACGCCCCACTGATCTTCGTGAGCAACCACTCCGGTATGGCGATGCCCTGGGACGCGGTCGCCTTCGTGGCAATGCTGTTCCGGCGCTTCGACTACGAATACGACAAGACCTTACGAACCTTGATCACGCCATTTTTCACGCGCGTGGGCCTGCTCAGCATCTATCAAGTCCCGAATATCCTCACGCGTTCCGGCGGGATCGAGGCCACGTTTCAAAATTTCGAGTCCGCGATGCAACTCGAGAAGGGACACGTCCTCCTCTACCCGGAGGGCCTAGGGGGGATCGGCAAGGGCTTCGACCGCCGCTACCAGCTGCAGCGGGTGAGTAGCTCAGTGGTGCGCATGGCGCTGCGGTACCGCACCGATATCGTCCACTTCGCGAGCGTCAACGGCGAGTACATCCACCCCTTCGCCTACCGCTCGCAAACCCTGAACCGCGTCGGCAAGCGCTTGCTCGGGTTGCCGTTCCTTCCGCTCACTGTACTTCTGCCCCTCATCCTGCTACAGCCCTGGGTCTTCTACATGGCCTTCCCGGCCAACCTCACGTTCGTGCGCAAGTCGCGAATCCCGTGGCGGAGCCTCACGGACACCGATCCTGATTCAGTAACCGAGGGCGAGATCGGTCGGATACGAGAGCGCCTGCAAGAGCGGCTCCAGGGCGAGCTCGAGGAGGCCGAGGAGATGTACGGGCGCTCGCCCTTCGGGTGGCGGACGTTCTGGCGCCAGCTGCGTCGGAACTACAGACTCTTCCCGCTCTGGCTGCCGATCGGCTGGCCGCTACTGTTCTGGGAGTTCGAGAGGAAGTGCGTGCGGGATGGCCACTGTGAGGTCGACCTGCAGCTCGGCGGCTTCTCGGTGTTCAGGATCCTCGCGCGCCAGCCGTGGCTCCTGAGCTACTACCTCCCGATCGTTGGATGGCTCCCGATCCTGCTGTTTGCCAGTAGGTTAGGCGGTCCTACTCCCGTGCGGAGTGCTGCGTCCGCCGGGGAGGGTCACGAGTCGCGAATGTCTGCGGGGAGCGCCGGAGGCGATCGTCGGTAGGGTAATCGCGAGCAACGCGGGTGTGGGTAGGCAGCTTTCGCCAAAACTGATCACTTCGGACTCCGACATCAACCGCGGGTCAGGCCCCGGCCACCGGTGCGCGCTTTGCCTTCTCCCAGTTGACGGTCTGTTGATTGTTGAGCAGGCGCGCCATACCCCGGAAGACGGCCACGTTCATCATCGTGAAGTACATAGGTACGAAGAGTGCCTTGAAGCGAATCTCCCGCGACTCGGCGACCCAACCGAGGAGCGCGGCGGCGTAGAACAGCAGCTGGCCGACGAGCGCGAAAGTGTAGAACCCGCCGAGCCGGGAGGCGAGGATTACGTTAAGGATAAAAACGACCGGGAGGCAGAGCGGCCCCACCGTCCAGCGCATGAGCCGGTGTCCGACGTACTGAAAGGTGAGTTTCCAGTCCGAGAAGGGATTGAGCAGACCCGTGAGGTGGCCCGCGGCCTGAAGCCCACCGGCGGCGATACGGACCTTGCGCTTCATCTCCTCGGCGACATTGGCGCTCGAGGTCTCCTCCGCGTAGGCGTCCGGGGCGTAGGCCACGCGGTAGCCCGCCTCACAGAGTTTCATAGTCGTGTAAAAATCTTCGACGAGGATGCCATGGGGCACGGGGGGGATGAGGACGCGGCGGACACTGAAGAGTTCGCCTGCGGCACCCACGACGGTATGGAACTCCGAGTCCCAGCGCTTGAGCGTGGATTCTATCCGCCAGTAGAGCCCCTCGCCCGCGCCGGCGGCCGCGTCTATGGCCTTGCGCATGATGCGCTTCTCCCCGGCGACCGCCGCGACGCGTTCGTCCTTGTAGTGGCGCACGAGGTTGCGGATGGCACCGCGGTTGAGGTAAGTATTGGCGTCGGTGAAGACGACGATAGGAGCGGTGACGGTCGGCAGGACGCGGTCGATGGCGGCTTGCTTACCGCTGCGCCCGTCGCGGTGCTCGACGATGAGCACGCGGTCCGGACCCATGTCGAAGTCGCGGGCTATGGCCGTGGTGCGGTCGGTCGAGCCGTCGGTGATGAGGTAGACGGTCAGCCGACCGGCGGGGTAGTCGAGAGCCCGGGTATCGAGGAGCTTCTCGGCGATGAAGTCCTCCTCGTTCCAGGCCGCGATGAGGAGCGCCACATCGGGACAGTCCTCGTCAAGGTGTAGGCTAGGGGCATGGTAGCGGCTTGCTCCGGGCCAGAGTTGGCGCAGGAGCCAGAGGTGCATACCGTAGCCGAAGTAACTGTAGAAGATTGTCGCAAGCGAAAGCCAGAACAAAATTTGGAGCACGGTGGCCATAGCGGAGGCAAGAATCTGGCAGCAAGGTAGGCGCCAGTTCACTGCAACTATGTAGCCAAAAGACGCGGGTGCTTAAATGGCTCTGGAAGGGAAAGTTTGTTTCGGCCTATTACGCTCCCTATTGAGGGACATGGAAGATTTATGTTATTTCGATGTAAACGGGAATGATTATAGTGATGCCCAAGGGAAGTTTGGTCGGCGGTACACCTTTCGGCGCTTTTTTTGCCAGTAACTAATATAGGGTAGCTCAGTAGCTGTAGGAGTAACAGTCTTGATTTCCAATATATTATGCATGATTTCATTTGCCATAGGTTATCATAATACCGGATGCAGGGGACGCATTTGGCCCGGCGGGGTTATGAGTGGACGGGTTACATTTGTGAACGTGATCGAAACCATACCCCGGTGGTGAACCTCAGCAAGTGGAAAGGCAATACATCAAACACCAACACATGATCCCAAACGTTACACCACACCTCCTGGTCCTCGAAGACCATCCCGTCTTCCGGCGGTTCCTACTCAGCTGGTTATCGCGACACTACCGCGTGACCGCACTCTCGAGTGGGATTCAAGCCCTGCGCTGGCTCCAGGCCGGCAATCAGACGGACGCCATCCTGCTCGACCTCGAGATGCCCGGTATCTCCGGCTGGCAGGTGGCACAAAATCTGCACTTCAGCGGACTGTTCAGCAAACTGCCCGTTGTCGCCATGTCGTCCACGGTTAACGACGCCGTGGTCTCGCGCTGTGGGTCGATCGGGATCGAGCACGTGTTCTCGAAGCCGTACAACCCCAATGACGTCCTGAATGCCCTCGCTCAAGCCACGGGGCACTTTACTCACCTCCAAGCCGCGTAAATCCGGGTTTCCGCATTTACGTACCGCAAGCAAACATAATTTCCGTGCCCCCCACATTACACAGGCGCATGACTTTATACGACGTTTTGTCCGCCGAGGTGGAGGTGGTCATTGTGGGTCTCACCGGTAGCATCGAATCCTCAGTCGAAGGCCTCGATCGCGATGAGGATCTCGACATTACTCCATTCGACTCGACCTTTAAGGCCTTCCGCTACCTCGAGGAGCAAGACCCGGAACTGCGAGACTCGAAGGCCGTCATCTGCGACGCCGACCTGTTGAGCCGCGAGGGTTTCCTCTTTGTTCACAACCTGCGGCGCGATCCCGAACTGTGCAACGTCCCAGTGATTGCCATCGACCGCACGGGCCGCCAGCACGGGCCGACGTTCCTGCGCAACGGCGTCGACGACTGCTACCGCGCGCCCATCTCCTGGCGGATCCTCCGGACCCGCATCTCACAGATCCGCGAGTACCGTCTGCTGCTACCCGACTCCTGCGAGCCTGTCGCCCCGGAGGACGTGTTCGCGATTCCGCCCGGTAAGCGCATCTTCGACATCGCTTTCGCGATCGCGGCTATCACTTTCTTCGCGCTCCCGATGCTCCTCATCGCCGCGGCCATCAAGCTCACCAGCCCAGGCGCCGTCATCTACCGCTCCAAGCGTATCGGCACCGGCTACGAGGAGTTCGACTTCTTGAAGTTCCGCTCCATGATCCCCGGGGCCGACAAACAGGTCGACCAGCTGATGGCCCAGAATCAGTACGGGAAGAATGGCGTGTTTCTCAAAGTCAAAAACGACCCCCGAGTCACGTGGATCGGCCGCATCATCCGCAATACTTCCCTCGACGAACTGCCGCAGCTCTTCAACGTCCTGCGGGGCGACATGAGCATCGTCGGCAACCGACCCCTCCCCCTCCGGGAGGCCGAGCAACTCACGAGCGAAGACTGGAGTGAGCGCTTTCTTGCGCCCGCCGGGATTACGGGCAAGTGGCAAACCTCAGGTCGCGGCAAAGACACCATGGACGTCGCGTCCCGCATGACCCTCGACATCGAGTACGCCCGTAGCTACAGCGCCTTCGAAGATCTTAAGATTCTCTTTAAGACCTTTGGCGCCATGAAGCAGGACGCCAATGTCTAGTCGACCGACGGTCGCCATCGTCTCGGTTAACTTCAACCAGACCGCACTCACAGCCGAGATGCTCGACAGTCTACAGCGCGCCGGGCTCGACACCTGGTGCGAGGTATGGGTGGTCGACAACGCAAGCGCCGAAGACGGGTCGAGCGTTTTGGCGAAAGCCTACCCATGGATTAACACCATCCGCTCGGAGCAGAACCTCGGCTTCGCGGGCGGCAATAACCTCGCGATCGCGCAGACGCACTCGGACTACGTTTTCCTGCTCAACAATGACGCAATCATCGACGCGGGCGTCCTCGAAGGCCTAGTTGGCCGCTTCCGCGAAAACCCACGCCTCGGGGCACTGAGTCCGGTGATCTACGATTTCCCGCAAACTACTCCCCACCCGACCATCCAGTACGCCGGTGCCACCGAGGTGAGTGGGTGGATGGGCCGCAACGCCACTCTCCACCGGGGCGAGGCGGCCGGCGCGCAAGGCCACGGTTTGCAGTCCGTCCACTACACGCACGGCGCGGCCATGCTCGTGAGCCGTGAGGTAATCGAGCGAGTGGGCCTCCTCGAGGAGGGGTTTTTCCTGTACTACGAGGAACTCGACTGGTGTGACCGTATCCGAGCTGCTGGCTTCGACATCATGCTCGACGCCGATCGCGCGATATGGCACCGGGAGAGCGTGAGTACTGGCGTGGACAGCGCCTTCAAGACGTACTGGATCAACCGTTCGCGCATTCTGTACGTACGACGTAACAAAGGCCCACTTCGTGGCGGGCTTTTTGGTGCCATCTACCTAATGACGGTCTTACCGCTGCACGGCTTTCGGCACCTCCGTGCGGGGCGAAAGGCACACGTCCGCGCCCTCTGGGAGGCATTCCGCGACCAGCCGGTCGAGGCGGCGAATCCAGGACTGCCGCCCTTCCTCCGCCCGACCACGACGCCGGTCGCTCTCAGCGCAGTCGAGACGTAGATTCGCTCACCAGTTTTCTGCACACTCTACACACACACACCACATTATGGTCCCGCTCACCTACGCCCTACTGGCGCTCGCGGCATTCTGTGTCTTTTTCCTGGTGCTGCCATTCTTGACGACGCTCGCTACGGCCCTGCGGGGACGCGAGCGTACGGAGAGTACGGGGCCACACCGGACATTCGACTTCGGCGTCGTGATCACGGCCTATCGCAACGCCGAGATCACGCGTTCACTAATCGAGAGTCTCCTGCGCCAAACGCATGGGAGGTTTAAGGTCTACCTCGTGGCGGACAACTGCCCCGAGGTCACCTTTAGCTTCGCTGATCCTCGGGTCGCCATCCTGGAGCCGCGCCCGGCACTCAACCTCAAGGCTAAGAGCCTCATCCACGCGATGGAGGCATTCGAACGCGACCACGATTACGTGGTGGTGTGTGACGCCGACAATCTAGCGCACCCGCGGTTCCTCGAAGAGCTCAACCACTACGCCAACGCTGGCTACCTCGCCATCCAAGGCCAGCGAACGGCGAAGAATATCGACTCCCCGATCGCGGCGGCGGATGCCGTCGGGGAGTTCTACAAAAACTACATCGAGCGCTTCGGCGCCTACCGCGTCGGGTCCAGCGCGGTGATCTCGGGTTCGGGGATGGCCGTCGAGCGCGAGCTTTACTGGGCCTACCTCCACGGAGCCGACATCACTGCCGGCAAGGAGAAGTGGAAGAAGATGCTGCAGGAGGATAAGATCCTCCAAAACTTCCTCCTGCGCGAGGACCACAAGATCGCCTACGCGTGGAACGCGATCATCTTCGACGAGAAGGTCTCCGACGGGGACGCCGTCGAGACCCAGCGCAGTCGCTGGCTCTACAGCTACTTCCAGAATGTGCCTAATTCGCTCGGGATCCTGCGGCGCGGGCTTTTCAATCTGCGTTGGAATCAATTTTTCTTTGGACTCGTCACCATCTCGCCCCCGCTCTTCATCCACGTGGCGCTCAGCGGACTCGTTGGCTTGGTGTGCCTCGGCGTGGGGATCGGTTTTGGCGAAAGCCGCCTGACCTGGGCGGGCGTCATCACGTTCGCGGCCCTCTACCTCTTCGTGGCCAACATCCTCTGGACCCTTTACCTCAGTCGCGCCCCGCAGGCGCTGTGGGCCAATCTCTACGGCGTGCCCTTCTTCGTGGCCCGGCAGGTGACGGCGCTGCTGCGGATGGGCAATCCCGATAAGAACTTTAAGCATACCGAGCACAAGGTGAACGTCACGATCGATGAGATCCTCAAGGGCTAGCCGGTGCGGACCCGACACTGGCTTCTGGTTTCGCTCGCGCTGAATATTGCCGGAGTGGCGATAGCTGGGTGGGCGGTAAACAGGCTGGGTGGCTGGAGATTTACGGCGCACCGGTTGCATACGCTCTCCCCTTGGCCCGCGCTTACCCAACGGATGAGTCAGCTCGAGGCCCTACCGATAGCGCCTGTTCGGGTGGTCTTTCTGGGCGATAGCCACGTGGCCTACGGGGAGTGGTCGGAGTGGCTCCCGGAGGTATCCCCCCTCAATCGCGGTATACCTGGCGCGACCGTGTTTCACGTATCGGCTTTCGCCAAAACGTTGGACCTGAGCCGCACCACGACGGTCGTGCTAGAGGTCGGGACCAACGATCTCCTGTTCCATACGCCCGCGGAGATCGTTTCCGCCTACCGGGAGCTGCTCCGACAGCTTCGCTCCGCGATGGGAGACTCTGCGGAGAATCGAATCATCATCTGCACGCTGCCGGGGGTCAACAACCGCGTGAGGTGGACGGGCATTGACGAGGCGCAGGTCGTGGAACTGAACGAGCGATTGAAAGCCCTCGCGGGAGGGGGTGGGGTAGAAGTGTTCGACCTCGCCACCGTGGTCGCTACGGGAGACGGGGCGCTACCCGCGCGGCTCACCGACGATGGCGTACACTTGCACGGTGAAGGCTACCAGAAATGGGTTACGGCTCTCGCGCCACACTTACGTCGCGGTACGACTTTTGCCGACTAAGCCACGGCACCTGGCCCCGAGCTCATGGTATTTAACTCCGTCATCTTCTTCGTCTTCATCGGCCTATTCCTCCCGGTTTACTTCGCGACGAAGGGACGGATTAGACTGTGGATCATGCTCGTGGCGAGCTACGTCTTCTACGGGGCGTGGGACTGGCGCTTCCTGAGCCTGATTTTAATCAGCACCTGTATCGACTACTACCTCGGGCTCTCGTTGGAGCGCGAGGGGAATCATAGCAAGCGCCTGCGACTGCTGCAGCTGAGCCTGCTGGCGAACCTTGGCTTCCTGGCCTTCTTCAAGTACTTTAACTTCTTCATCGAGTCCGCCACCCTCGGGCTCGGGAGTCTCGGGTACGAAGGGTCCTTGGGCACGCTTAACATCATCCTGCCAGTTGGGATCAGCTTCTACACCTTCCAGTCGATGAGCTACTCGATTGACGTGTACCGGCGGCAGATCCCGGTAGAGCGAGACTTCGTCCGCTTCGCGACGTTCATTAGTTTCTTCCCGCAGCTGGTGGCCGGGCCGATCGTACGCGCAAGTGACTTCCTACACCAGTTCGGCGAGGACAAAAAGTTTGAGTGGACGAGGTT
>JBGTKC010000182.1:0-3321 GCA_041744755.1 Saprospiraceae bacterium | reverse complement strand
CTTCGGCAAGGGCTCTTCTTTCGCCAGCCCTTTTTGCGGAGACGTGACCGTGGCGGAGTTGTTGCCGGACTAGGAGGCGTAATTTCACCCACCGTCCATGCAGACCTACGCCACCGTCGTCCTCTACGCCATCCCCTTCTTTTTGCTGCTCATCGCCGTGGAGTGGTGGGCGGCTCGTCGCAAGGGCTTATCGGTGATGCGCTCGACGGATACGCTGGCCTCCTTGAGCTCCGGGACGACCAACACCCTCAAGACCGTGCTCGGGCTCTCGGTCGCGATCGTGAGCTACGATTGGATGGTGGACCACATCGCGCTCTACCACGTGAAGGCCACCTGGGCCGCGGCACTTATCGTATTTGTGGTCAAGGACTTCGCCGGGTACTGGAACCACCGCATGAACCACGAGGTGAACGTGTTCTGGAATCGCCACCTCGTACATCACTCCTCGGAGGAGTACAATTTGGCCTGCGCACTGAGGCAGTCGATCTCGGAGGTGTGGGTCTTTTTCGCGCTGTTTCTATTTCCGGCTGCCTTGCTGGGCGTACCTACGGAAGTAGTGGCCATCGTCGCGCCGTTGCACCTATTCGCGCAGTTCTGGTACCACACCCAAGTCATCGATAAACTCTGGGCGCCGCTCGAATACCTCTTCGTCACGCCGAGCCACCACCGCGTGCACCATGCGATCAACGACGAATATCTCGACAGAAATTATTCCGAGGTTTTTATCATCTGGGATCGGATGTTCGGCACTTTTCAACCCGAGGTCAAAGAGATACCCGCGGTGTACGGTATCAAGAAGGCCGTCGCTACCTACAATCCCTTCTTCATCAACTACCAGCACCTTTGGCGCATGATCCAGGACGCCTGGCGCACGGAGCACTGGCGCGACAAGGTCCGCATCTGGTTCAAGCGCACCGGCTGGCGACCCGCCGACGTAGCCGAGCGCTATCCTTACGACGGTGTCTTAGGTGGCGCGGACGTGTACGCGCAAGTCAAGTACGACCCGCGGCCGGCGCGCTGGGTGATGGTCTGGGCCTGGATACAGTTCATCGTCGTGCAACTCGCTATCGTGCATCTGTTCACGCAGATCGGTACTATCGGTTGGGGCCCGATGATGACGTACGGCGGGTGGCTCTTCCTGAGCGTTTTCGCGCTCACGAGCCTGTTAGACGGGAGCCGGTACGCGGTTTTGGCGGAAGCCGTGCGCCTCGTGACAGCCGTGGTAGCCGTGTGGATACTCGGTGGCTGGTTCGGGGCCGAAGCTTATTTCAGTGGCGTGGCCTGGGTCGTGATCGCGTACTGTAGCGTGAGTCTAGGCTTGAGTGCGTACGCTGTGCTGGGGACGGAGAGTTGGGCTTTCGCCAAAACCCGCGACGCCTTCCGCGAGCCCGCTTTCAGTTAGCGAGTTCGAAGCCGATCGCCTGCGCTTTGGCCACATCCTCGGCGTCGGTCTCGAGGTAGTACACAATGCCGGAATTACAGTGGCACGCCTCGCATCGCCACTCAGGGATACTGCTGCGGTCCTCGTCGATTGAGAGTACCCTTATACCTGCCGCCTCCAGTGTCGCGCGGATCTCGGCGAGGACGTCTTCGGTGCGGCTGCCGCGGTCCCACGGATCAAAGCACAGTGTGTCGTCGTACGAGAGCCGCGCCACGTCGTCTTTGCGACATCCGGCGGCCACGACAAAGAGGCCGGCGATCAAGCCGCCCGTGATATAACGGGCGGCACGGCGGGCGGGCGAAACGTCAGGGGTGAAGAGCTGCATCTTGCGTAAGAGTCATTTAGTTTAGGGATCGGACTTCAAGTAACAGACGCCGACTGAGGTGCGAACGCTGCACGAGCCAAGATTACTATCAACCCCCGTGCTTAGTCGGCGAAGTGCGCGGGGGCTCGACGTTCTCCTCGTCACCTCCTACGCCGTCCATCCAAGTTCCTACCCATTTGTTTGTCGCCGTCACTTCCGAAGACGCGTTTGCAGAAATCCTTACAGTAGTCGCCATCCGCGGCCAGCGCGTCCTGCAAGTCAATGGACTTCGAGAGTTGCCCATCCACGACGTGCTGTAAAGTTTGAGCATCTTTCGACATAAAAGAGTCCGGTGGTGGCACCCAGGCGCGGTTCGCCTTTCGGGGAGCCGAGGTGGCGTTGCTACCACGGGCGAACTACTTCTGGATGCCGCCGCCTTTTGGGTTATTTAGAACATCAGCGCTGATGTCTGCCTTCTACGCTGCATGCCCCACTGGTCCCGCGCCACCACGATCTACCAGATCTACCCCCGCTCCTTCCAGGACTCCGACGGCGACGGCCTCGGGGACCTCGGCGGCATCATCCACCGCCTGGACTACCTCGCCTCCCTCGGCGTGGAAACCCTTTGGCTCTCGCCCATCTTTGCGAGCCCCGACGACGACAATGGGTACGATGTGAGTGATTACTCGGCCATCCAACCGGCGTTCGGGACGCTCGCCGACTTCGGTGAGCTGCTGGCGGGCGTACACGCGCGCGGCATGCGGCTGGTACTCGACCTAGTGGCCAATCACTCATCCGATGAGCACGCGTGGTTTCGGGAGTCGGCATCCGCCAAAACCTCGGCGAAGCGCGATTGGTACGTTTGGCGGCAGCCCGCGGCGGACGGCGGTCCGCCAAACAACTGGCCGAGCTTCTTCAGTGGTCCGGCCTGGACCTTCGACGAAACCACGGGCGAGTACTACCTCCACCTGTTTTCGCGAAAGCAGCCCGACCTCAACTGGGATAATCCGGAAGTGCGCCAGGCGATGTACGGCGAGATGCGCTTCTGGCTGGATCGCGGCGTCGACGGCTTCCGCATGGACGTCATCACGCTGATCTCGAAGGCGCCGGGGCTGCCGAGTGCCCCGCCAAAGCTAAGCTTCGGCGAGACGGCCACGCGCTATTACGCCAACGGTCCCAACATCCACCGCTACCTCCACGAGATGCATGAAGAGGTGCAGCGGGACTACGACATGATGGCGCTCGCGGAGGGCTTCGGGATCCGGCCGGACAACCTCGGGGAGTACACCGCCCCCGCCCGCGAAGAGCTCGGCCTGGCGTACCACTTCGACACCCTCGGCCTCACCTACGCCGACGGCGATCGCTACGGGAAGCTCGCGCGCCTGGACCTCGATGACCTGCGCGATGTCCTCCAGCGCTGGGACGACGCCCTCGCCACCGGCGGCTGGATCGCGCAGACGCTCGGCAACCACGACTTCGCCCGGATGACGAGCCGCTACGGCAGCGCCGATGTGCGCTACCGCGCCCGCTCGTCGAAGCTGTTGCTTACCCTGCTGGCCACCTTACGCGGGACGCC
>JBGTKC010000181.1:0-6127 GCA_041744755.1 Saprospiraceae bacterium | reverse complement strand
TGTCGAGTGCCTCGGCCGCCGTGAGGCAGGCGTCGGTGTAGCGCCGTAGTTCGTCGGCCGGTTTGCGCAGGTACTCCGCGAAGCCGAAGTGGGCACTCGTGATCTTGGTGCCAAGCGCGTCGAGCTCTGCCTTCAGTCGTTTTGGCGAAAGCCCGTAGAGCAAGTCCGTGCCCGCGTCGTACCCGTACGCCTCGAAGTGCTTGAAGCCCATGCCGAGCAACTGGCGCACCGTCCCGAGCGCATCGGCACTCATGGCGTCACGGACGCTGAAGAGCTGGTAGCCCATCGGGAACTCGGTGTCTCGCGTCATGGCGCAGGCTCTCGGGGCGATGATAGCGCCACTGGCGAGGGCGGTGGAGCGGTGGAGGAAGGAGCGGCGGGTCATGGGGGGACAATTGTTGAGTTGTTGAAGGGTTGAATTGTTGAATGGCTGCCGCGTGGGGCGCCCCGTGCGACTGGCTCCTGCCAGTGGGGCGCTGGGTAAGCAACATTTTTCTAAATAGCGCAAAGTAGGCAGCCACAACCGCTACTGTGTGCCGCCATACTTTGCGACTTTGCTAGCGCGAGTTTTCGGCTTTCGCCAAAACATGCCCCTCGTGTCCGAAGCTACCGCCACCCTTTACGAAGTCACACCCGACGATCCACGCTTCCTCGCGCTGCTGGTCGAACTCGACGCGGCGCTGGCCGTCGTCAACGGGGAGCAGCACGATTTTTACATGCAGTTCTCGCAGGCGCCTACGCTGGACTACGTGTTGCTGTTGGAGGTTGGCGGCGCGGTAATCGGCTGCGGGGCGCTGCGGCACAAGGACTCGATGTCGACGGAGGTCAAGCGCATGTATGTGCGGACCGAGCAGCGTGGACGGGGCTACGCGGCGCAGATTCTGTCAGCGCTGGAAGGGTACGCACGCGAGGCAGGTTTTGCGGAAACGCTACTGGAGACGGCGCACGACCTGCACGCCGCCAATCGCCTCTACGAGCGTGTGGGCTACCGGCGGATCGACTGCTTCGAGCCTTACGTCGGCAAGGAGTTGAGCGTGTGCTGGGGGAAGGATTTGGGTAATCTGTGGGTCAGTGCCACGGAATAATTATTGCCAGCCGGAAGTCGGAAGCCAGCCAGAAGCCAGCCGGAAGCCAGCCGGAAGCCAGACGCCAGCCAGCCAGAAGCACTGAAGTGCTTGCTGGCCCACAGGCAGACCTCCGGCCTGCCGACGTGCCCGCCATGCACGCGTCCTGCGACGTGGGAGGCCGGAGGTCTGCATGCGGAGCAGCCTGGGCTTCCACATGGCAGCACTACGCCGCGCCGCACTACCGCTCATCTATCCCCAAAACAAGCCTCAAGCGCCGCATCTCTGCCTCGTCTTCTACCGGTACGATTTCGGCGGTGCCATCCTCGCGCATCCGGTACTGCGTCCCATAGCGCTGCGGTCGCCCGCTGTCGACCAGGCGCCGATCCACCAGCAGCGCGTAGTCTAGCCAGCGGGCCTCGCCCTGGCGACAGGCGATTTCGAGCAAGGGCTCTGCCTGGCGCATGGCAGCCGTGTCTTCGCCGTGTAGGTAGGCGTACACGATGGCCGTGGCGCCGCGCTGGCCTACTTCTGAGCGCTGGGGCCAGCCGTTGCGCGCGACCCAGGTTTGGGCGAAGGCCAGGCCCGCGGCGTCATGCGCACGCCAGCCGGCCTCGTCCGTGTCGAAACCTACCTTCCACCGCACGTCGGTCGAGTCGATCGCGGCGAAGTAGGCGTTGAGGTTTTTAACCCGCGGGGCCAGGGTACGGTAGCGTTGATCCTCGAGGAAGAGCGAGTCCAGGGTTTTGGCGGAAGCCGGATGCTTATAAGTGCGGTAACGAGTGAAGTGGGTTTTGGCGAAAGCCGCATACCCCGGCGTACGTCGCAAGGCCGCGAGGCGAGGGTCGAAATCGATGAGCGCGGCCTGATGGTCTCGTACCGCCACCGACCACATCCGCAGGGCGCGTAAGGCCTCAGGGAAATTACCCGCCCAGGTTTGCTCGAGGGCATAGCGATAAGGAATCTCGGCCCGGAGTTCAGGTTCGAGCCGCAACTCTACGCGGCGGTCTTCCTGTAGGACGCTGCTGGCGCTTCGGCTGTCGCCAAAACCCTTGGCTAGGTATTGAAAGGGCTGAAGCTTGTGCTTCGCCAAGAGGTGCTCCCGGACGGCGTCGATCCTCGCGTCGGAGAGGGCCTGGTTGTCGCCCCGCTGCCGGTCCGCGAACCCGTAGATCGAAAATGCCAGCGGCCGGTAGGGGCCGAGCAGAGTGGCGTAAGTATCGAGCACCGCACGGCTGCTGTCGTCGAGTCGGGCGTCGTTGGTGGCGAAGTAAACGCTCGTGCCGGCAGAACCCACTGGGTAGGCCTCTACGAGACTCGTGTCGGCGAAATAGCAGACGCCGGTGGTGCTCGCGAGGGCGGCGGGGTCATCGGGCAGGCGCTCGAGGTTGAGATCGTCGAGGTAGTAGGATATGCCGTCGTTACCGCCGTGCGTGGGTGGGCCAGCGCGGTTGCGGAAGGTCCCGATGACGAGGCGCCGCAGGTCACACAGTGGTTTGAACGTCCACGACACCTCGTACCACTCGTTGTAGCGCACCGTGTCCAGCAGCAGCTGCGCTCCCGGGTACATCTCCCCCACAGGCACAGGTACGAAGCGCTTGTACATCAACTGGGCGCCGATGTGGGCGGTGATGCTGTCGAGGCGCGCCCGATCGACCTTCCCGTCATCGACTAGGTAGATCCACGTGGACAGCCGGTAGCGCTGCCCCATCTCGAGCGGCTCGGCAAAGTCGCGAATGAGGTAAGGGCCACTGCCGTAGGTCTCCATGCCCGGTGAGCCGGCCCGCGTACCGTACCAGAGCCTTGCGTGGTTGCAGCCCGTGTGAGGTGTCACCCGGTAGCCATCACAGTAGTTGTAGTAGCGGGCCGACTCGTCGCGCGGGTCTTTGCACGAGCAAATCTCTAAGGGCCAGTAGTTGTCGTTGGTCCAGCCCGGGAACACCTTTTCGATATCGAAGGCCCTCATCCAGGCCACGGGCTTGAAGGGTTCGGGGCTGTAGCTTTCGAAACCTTGCGTGAAGATGATTTGCGCCAGGGCGTCGCGGGTACCGGCCATGATCAAGCACAAGAACAGGAGGCCTATGGATCTCAGCATGTGCCCAGGCTAACGGGGTGGCGCTGAGGCTTATTGGCCTCGAAACTCACACCCCGAACTGCCCCAAATGATGGTCCACGTGCTTTGATAACAGCGTATTCCACTGTTTTAGCGAAAGCTTCCCAAAGCCCGCGTTTTACTTGCCGTCGTAGTGGGCCGCGCCGAGGTCGTGCGTCTTATCGAGCTGATCTACGAGCCGATGTCGCTCTAGGTCGAAGTCGCGCTCATCGGTAATGACGAACATGGGTGCCGTGCGGCCGGTGCGCGCGTAGAGCTTCGGCCCGACCACCTGCTCGTCGGCGAACAGCCGGATGATGAGGCGCATGAAGGCATTCGGTCGCGGATGCTTGTCGGTGTACTCGATCTCGTAGGCGACGTTGCAGTGGGCGAGCATCTGGGCCACGGTCATCTTGCACCAGGCTGGCGGTGTCTAAGACGTATGCTCGGTGATGCGGGATTTGGCCGCGGCGTGGCCCGCGGGGCTTAAGCGGTCCTAGATCATGGGAGCGGCGTTTGAAAGTGGAGTTGCGCAGGTATAGTGACCTTGCTTTGAGCAACTTGTAGGTCTATCCAAAGCTCGGTGGTCGGCGCCATCGACAGCGAAGGGGACACGAGACGAAGTAGATGTGTGTGTGGATAATGCACTAGGGTAATCCAATATGCTCTTGCGTAGGTTGCCTTTCGTAAACGACCCCCACATGAAGCAACTGCTACTTCTCCTCCTCGCCGTTACCCTGTCATGGACGGCCGTCCTGGCGCAGGTCAGCGGCACGCGCGACCTCACCGGCACCGTCGTCGACACCGAGGGCGAACCGGTGATCGGCGCCACGGTCCTCATCAAGGGCTCCACCATAGGCACGGCTACCGACTTCGACGGCAATTACGCCCTCACCGTGCCGCAGGCCGCCACGACGATCGTATTCTCGTTCGTCGGATTTGCCACCGTCGAGCTCCAGATCGGGGACGCCGACCGCATCGACGCCATCCTCGAGGCCGGCACCGTGCTTGATGAGATCGTCTTCGTCGGCTCGCGCTCGGCCGGGCGCACCAAGCTCACCACGGCCGTGCCCGTTGACGTGGTCGACATCAAGGCCCTCACGAGCGTCTCGGCGCAGAGCAACGTCAATCAGTTGCTCAACTTCGTGGCCCCGAGCTTCTCGTCGAACACGCAGACGATTTCGGACGGCACCGACCACATCGACCCGGCGAGCCTCCGGGGGCTCGGCCCGGACCAGGTCCTCGTGCTCGTCAATGGCAAGCGCCGCCACAACACTTCACTCGTCAACACCAACGGCACCTTCGGCCGCGGCAATGTCGGCACCGACCTCAACGCCATCCCCGTGGCCGCCATCGAGCGCATCGAGATCCTCCGTGACGGTGCCTCGGCGCAGTACGGCTCGGACGCGATCGCGGGTGTGATCAACGTCATCCTCAAGGACGACCTCGGCCTGACGCTCAACGCCGAGACCGGGGCCTACTTCTCCAGCGAAATCCCGGAGGCCGACCAGACGCCCGACGGGCAGTTCGCCCAGCTCAGCGCCAACTACGGCATCGCCCTCGGCGATAACGGAGGCTTCATCAACTTCACCGGGACGGCCGACAACCGCGAGCCCACCAACCGCATGAAGGAGTTCACGGGCGCGATCTTCAGCGGGTACAACAACCCCGCCGCGGGCGTGGCCAACAACGTCGACATCACGGACGCCGAGCTGGCCCGCCGCGGGCTCCAGCGCTCCGATTTCAACATGCGCGTCGGACAGTCCGCCATCCGCAACGGGGGCTTCGTGTTCAATATGGAAGCGCCCCTGGCCACGGCTACGAAAGTGTACGCCTTCGGCGGGCTCAACTACCGCCGCGGCAACGCCGCGGGCTTCTACCGGCTCCCGAACCAGAACCGCACCGTCACCGACATCTACCCGAATGGCTTCCTCCCGGAGATCAACTCCAACATCGCCGACCAGTCCATCGGCGCGGGAATCCGCAGCGTGTACAACTCCTGGGAGGTGGACTTCTCGAATGTCTACGGTCGCAACTCCTTCGACTACCTGATCACCAACACCCTCAACGCTAGTCTCGGGTCGGCCTCGCCGACGGAGTTTAACGCCGGGGGCTTCTCCTTCGAGCAGAACACTGCCAACGTCGACATCCGCCGCTTCTTCGCCAACTCGCTCTCGGGCCTCAACGTCGCTTTCGGCGGGGAGTACCGCTTCGAGAACTACCAGATCAACGCCGGGGAGGAGGCCAGCTACCGTGACTACGGCGCGGCAACCCGCTACCCCGTGCCCGGCCAGCAGATCGTCGTCAATGGCGATACCATCCAGACGCCCGCCAGTAGCGTCCTCATCCGCGACGGCGTCGGTCCGGTGGCAACGGTGTTCGATCCCCTAAATCGCGCGCGGCCCGGTGGGGCGCAGGTGTTCCCGGGCTTCCGCCCCGACAACGAGGTCAACGCCTACCGCTCGAGCGTCGGGGTCTACGGCGACCTCGAGGCCGACCTCACGAATCGCCTCCTCGTTGGCCTCGCGGGTCGCTACGAGAACTACTCCGACTTCGGATCGACGTTCAACGGTAAGGTCACCTTACGCCTCAAGGCCACCGACGATATCACCATCCGCGGTGCCGCCTCCACGGGGTTCCGCGCGCCGAGCCTCCACCAACTCAACTTCAACTCCACCTCGACGCTCTTCGTCGACGGCGTCCCGTTTGAGGTCGGCACCTTCGACAACAACAGCCGCGCCGCCCAGCTGCTCGGCATCCAGAAGCTCAAGCAGGAACAGAGCGCCAACTTCTCCGGCGGCATCACGGCCCGCGTACCGGCGGCCAACCTCTCGATCACAGTGGACGGCTACCTCGTCGACATCAACGACCGCGTCGTACTCACGGGCCAGTTCCAGGGCTCGGCCGAGCGCCCGGAGCTCACGCGCTTGCTCGCGCAGGCGAACGCCAGCCGCGCGACCTTCTTCACGAA
>JBGTKC010000180.1:0-2515 GCA_041744755.1 Saprospiraceae bacterium | reverse complement strand
AGGTCACGTACGCGTTACTCACCCGTGCGCCAGTCTCGGGCAGATAAATCCACCCTACCCTGCGACTTGCATGTATTAAGCCTCCCGCTAGCGTTCATCCTGAGCCAGGATCAAACTCTCCATCGTTGTGCTCGGAAGCAGCATCGATAGCGATTTAATCACTGCCTGGCTATAAAATCTTCTTTCTAGCAATTCTCGCCGCCCGGGGCCGAGGCCCCGGGCGACATCCTTACGTTGTCTCTTCCTCCCTGATGTCAATGAAATCTTTGCGTCACTGGCAACTCCGTCTCGCGAGTTCGCTGCCGTTCGGCGTATTTCTTTCCACTTCTCGTTCGAAGCGGGCGGCAAAGATACGCTGCTCGCCTAAACTCGCAAGCTTTTTCTCTGCCTTTTTTCGCTGTCCGGACCGGGTGGTGGGCCATTGCCCCTGCCGGTTTTCCTTAAGCGGCCGCAAATGTAGGACGACATTTCGCTTGCGCAAGCATGCAAGATGAAAATTTCCAAAATTTCTGCCCGCCACCACCAAAGGCCCTCTGGCACGTTACGTCACACGCAGGCGGGCCGCTACTTTCGCCGCCCGAGTACACCTTATATAACGAATACCCCTATGAGCCCATCCTCACCCGCCACTGCCCAGGCTTCCGCCGCTTCCGGTATGTCCCAGCCCTCCGCTGCCTCTAAGGTTCACAACTTCAGTGCCGGCCCAGCCATCCTCCCGCAGTCGGTTTTGGCGAAAGCCGCCGACGCCATCCACGACTTCGGCGGACTCGGACTTTCCATCCTCGAGATCTCCCACCGCTCGAAGCCCTTTGTCGCCGTCATGGACGAGGCGCTCGAACTCTCCAAGGAGTTGCTCGGCTTCGGGGACGACTACGCGGCAATGTTCTTACAGGGCGGCGCGAGCACGCAATTCTTCCAGGTGCCCGCCAACCTACTCACCGAGACGGGGACCGGGCACTACCTCGACACCGGCACTTGGAGCGCGAAGGCGATCAAGGAGTCGAAGAAGTACGGCACGACCAACGTAGTGGCCAGCTCGAAGGCGGACAACTATAAGTACATCCCTAAGGACTACGCCGTGCCGACCGAGGGCGACTACTTCCACTTGACGAGCAACAACACGATTTTCGGGACGCAGATCCACGACTTCCCCGAGACGAGCGTGCCACTCGTCGCTGATATGAGTTCCGACATCTTCAGCCGCGAGATCCCAACCGATCGCTTCGGCCTCATCTACGCCGGGGCGCAGAAGAACATGGGTCCGGCCGGCGCGACGCTCGTCATCGTGCGCAAAGACATGGTGGGGCAAGCGAAGCGCGACAATCCGAGCATGGTCGATTACCACAACCACATCGAGGCCGGGTCGATGTTCAATACGCCTCCTTGCTTTGCTGTTTACGTGAGTCTGCTCACGATGCAGTGGGTCAAGGAGCAAGGCGGCGTCGCGGCCATGGAGAAGCGCAACGACGAGAAGGCTGCGGCTCTCTACGCCGAGATCGACCGCAATCCGCTCTTCTTCGGCCAGGTCGCCACCGAGGATCGCTCGAAGATGAACGCCTGTTTCGAGCTCCACGATCAGGGGCACCAAGCGGCCTTCGACAAAATCTGCAAGGCGTCAGGCCTCGATGGCCTCCCGGGTCACCGGTCGGTAGGTGGCTACCGCGCGTCCATCTACAATGCCCTGGAGCTCGGGAGCGTGCAGCTGCTCATTGACGCGATGCAGGAGTTGGAGCAGGCACGTGGCTAATCGCAGACCGCGTACAGGGAAGGCAAGGCTTGCGCCAAAACTGCTTGAAGCGGATTCGATCAGCGTCGGTTCTGCGGAAGTAAAGTACGAGATCGTCCAGGAGCAGCGGCCTAACAGTCGCTACTCTCTCACGCAACGCAAGGCCTACCTGCGGGTGCCGTACGGCATCACGCCGGTAGACTTCGTGGCGCAGCGGACCGGTTTCATGGCCTGGCTCACGGAAGTGGTGCAGAAACGCCCGAACCTGGAGGCCGCGCACACGCCGAAGGAGTTTATCGATGGGCAGACCTGGGCGCTCGGCGAGCACAGGCTGCGACTCTCCTTTAGATATGGTGACGTGCAAGGGGCTTCCGCCAAAACGGGCAAAGCCCAACTCGCCGGTGGCGCCTGGCCGGTGGCGATCAAATTGCCGCAGGGCATAGCGGGTGGCGAGAAAGCGGTGCTGATCGAGAAACTACTCTACAAGGTGGTGGCGAGTCGGATGCAGGCGCCCCTCACCGAGGAGGTCTTGGCGCTGAACGCGGAGCACTTTCAGGTTGGCGTTTCGCGGGTGAAGTTGTCGGCGACGACCTCGCGGTGGGGTTCGTGCTCGACGAGCGGCACGATTTCACTTTCGACTAGGCTACTGGGAGCGCCGGCGTTTTGCCGAAAGGCGGTCATCGTGCACGAGCTCGCGCACCGGATCGAGATGAATCACTCGGACCGGTTTTGGAAGCTGGTGTATGACGCGATGCCTGATTATGAGGTGGCGGATGCGTGGCTGAAGGA
>JBGTKC010000179.1:0-6326 GCA_041744755.1 Saprospiraceae bacterium | reverse complement strand
GCGGGGCTGGCGCGGGCTACGCGCCGCGCCGCGGGTGCGCAGGTGCATGGGGTCATGTGCGTGCGGGACCCAGGCTTATCGGCGCGGATTGCGGACCTCGTGCCGGGGGCTGGGCATCTCCGATTGCACGATGGGGCGCTGGGTGGTTTCGCGAGCGGTGAGGCGGCGATTGCCGACGTGATGCGAGAGTTTGAGGAGTTGAATCCTGGGAAGCGGCTCGACCCGATCTACACGGCGAAACTGGTGAGCGGGTATGACATCTGGCTTGGCGAGCAAGCGGCGGGAAGCCTACAGGGGCAGACGCATGTGTTGGTCCACACCGGGGGCTTACAGGGGCGGGCGGCCTGGGAGGCGAGGTTTGAGCAGTAGCCGAACGTTTGGCCTCTACGCCTCCGGAAGCCGCACCTTCCGATCCGGCCGACCCACGATCCGCCGGGGCGGTCCATCTCCTAATCCGGGTCTCCCCTGCCGCCCTCGACGCTCGTCCCACCACCCTACGCCTTCCCGAAAGCGGACACAAACGTCCAGACCGGGGGAGAGGAACGTCCATACACCGTTTTGCGGAAGCGGAAAACCATAGATTATCACCCTATGATGCTACTCGACCAAATGATGTCCACGTCAATCGCGCGATTTCGACTCGCTATCCTCCTCGTAATCTTCTCCGGCCTCGCGCTATCCACGCTCCACGCACAGACGATCGCCACGGCCAGCGGCGATTCCGGCAGTGGCTACCCGGCCTTCACGACGGTCGGCTTCGGGATTGAAGGACCGGATGAGAGCAGCCCTGATTGTCAGGCGGCGCCCGCAAGTGAGGCCGGCAACCACAAGGCCTTCGGCCCGCACATCACCCAGGTGGCCGACGCAACGCTGCGGCAAAACGTCTTTGCCTTCGTAAGTCACATCAACGAGGACAGCGACCGTTGCCTGGTGCAAGACCGCGTACGCATCGAGGTCAAGGGTGGACCCCAGGGCGCGAGTACGCCGGACCTGGAGCACAACTTCGGCGACACCAGCTACTACCGCTGGCAGTTCCGTTTGGACGAAGGCTTCACGGGCTCGAGCAGCTTCACGCACCTGTTTCAGAGCAAGGCCCAAGGAGGCGCGAACGACGGCCAGCCGATCATCACGCTGACGGCGCGCGTCAACGACCTGGAAGTAATTCACGTCCCGAAGGATGACGGCTCTACGGCGATGGATCTGGCGGCGGTCCCGCTGTCGGCTATCCGTGGTAAGTGGGTCGAGGTGTACATGCGCCAAGTGCACGCGGATGCGGGCCTGCTCGAGATCCGGATAAATGACGTGGCGACGGGTGTACCGATCCTTAACTACTTGAATACCAATATCGACCTGTGGCGCGAGACCAACAGCCCCGCCTTCATCAATCGGCCCAAGTGGGGCATATACCGCAAGCGCGTCACCGGTCTGCGTGACGAGGTGGTGCGCTTCGCCAACATCTGCGCTACCGAAAAGTCGATCGACCTGTGCCCCTCGAAACTGCCGGCCGCCAACGGTGCGCCGCAAGTGGTAACGCAGGTGCGTCCGATCGACCAGGCGCGCAACGTGCCCTTGACCCTACCGATCACCTGGAACCCGAGCGCCGGGGCCACGAGTTACAAGGTCTTTTTTGGCACCACCGAGCAACCGGACTCCGTAGCCACGGTGAGCGCGCCCCTTTACGCGCCGACGCTGGCCTACGGGACCACGTACTACTACCAGATCAGCGCCGTGAATGCGAGCGGAGAGACGCGTAGTAAAGTCTACCAGTTCCGGGCGCTCGGTATGGCCGACGGGGGGGATTGGGAGGTGGTCCGTGGACACGCCGCGCCGCACGTCGAGGCGCCCGACCTCTTCGAACTCAACACCAATCTCGAGATCCCGCCGGCCGTCGATTCGGTGTACGCGGTGACGGGTGAGCCCGGCAATGCGGCCTTCGCGTACTTCTCCGGACCGAAAGAGGGCACCAACGGCAACTACCGCTGGCGCTACCGCCAGAGCGCGGGCGAGGTGACGACTCTGGTGGTGCGCATGGCGCCGCTGCCCGGCGTGAGCAACATCGGCTTCGTCGAATTCTACGGACTCGGGTGGCGCCAGAAGGTGCGGATCAACCGCTCGAGTGTGAAGTTCGAGAAGGGGGCCAACACAGACGTCGACTTCCCGGCCGACTTCTGGGAGGACGGCAAGTTCCGGATCTTGCGCTTCACGTTTGCGCCGACGGCGGAGGGGACCAATATGTTGACGACGCTCTACCTCGACGAGGCGAGCACGGCCTTCGCGTCGGACGTCAGCACCGAGGAAAAGACCTCTAACTACATCGACGTCGGCCGCAACGGTAGCGAGGATTACGGTTCGGCGTTCGACTACATCGCCGTCAATCCGACGGGGGCCTTCGCGCCGGATGACGCCGCGGCACCAGCGCTGCCGAGCGACCTCTTCGTCGGTGGCGGCGGTTCGAATGGTGTGCCACTGGCGGTGATGGGTACGCTTCCGCAGAACACCGTGTCCAACGTCCCGCTCACGATGCCACTCGTCTGGGAGCCCAGCGAGGGGGCGACCTCCTACCGCGTGTACTTCGGGACCTCGGCTACGCCCGCATTCGTGAAGGACACGACCGGGGCGAGTTTTGGCGTAAGCCTCAAAACCGGCACGACCTACTACTACCAGATCGGCGCCGTCAACGACAACGGCGAGACGCGTTCTGAGGTCCAATCCTTCACCACCGTCGCCAAGGCCGACGACGGGACCTGGAACGTAGCCCGCGGGCACGCGAAGCCGGACGTGGAGGTGGGGCAGTTCTTCGAACTCGACACGAACCTCGACCGGCCAGCCGCGCTCGACACGGTGATCCGGATCGGCGGCGGCGACAACGCGGCCTTCGGGTACCTCTCCGCCGAGAAGGAGGGCAGCAACGGCAACTACCGCTGGCGCTACCGCCAGGCCCCCAATGACGCCGTGACGCTGGTGCTGCGGGCCGCCCCCCTGACCGACGTGAGCAACCTGTTCTACGTTGAGTTCTACGGACTCGGCTGGCGCCAGAAGATCCGCGTCAACACTTCGGGCGCCAAGTTCGAGAAGACGCCCGACGACCCGGAGTTCGACTTCCCGGCGGGCTTCTGGCAGCCGGACACCTTCCGCGTGCTCCGCTTCACCTTCGAGCCGGGCCCCGGCGGCAACATGGTGACGCGGATGTACCTCAACGAGAGCGCCACGGCCTTCGGCGAGGGCCTCAGCGACGAGGAGAAGGACGGCTCGTATTTAGACGTCGGTCGTGCCGGCGGCACGGACTACGGAGCGTACTTCGACTACCTGGCGGTAAACCCAACGGGTGCTTTCGGGCCAGCCGATGCAGCTGCGCCAATGTTACCTGAGGACCTGATTGCGCCCCGAATCGTTGGCATCGCTTCAGGGCCGGACATTAAGCCTCTGCGCTTTTCGCCGAACCCCGTGCGAAGCGTGATCACGCTGGACGGTGGCGCTGCCGTGGGCGGGACTTATCGCGTGTACTCTACACTCGGGCAAGTCATCGACGAAGGCGGGGTCGGTGTCGGTGGGCAGATTGAAGTAGGTCGTCTAGCGCCGGGGCTCTACGTCTTGGAGGTAGTCGATTCCGAAGGCGAGGTATACGTGGGCCGGGTCGTGAAGGAGTAGGCGAAAAGCCTGATGGCGGCGATGACCTTTGGTGGCGTTCGCGCAAGCGCGGCGATGGCCTGTGGCGCTCCGTCCGGACGTGCTGTGCTAACGGGCACGTCCGGGAGGGCACGTATGACGGGCAACGCCGCAGGCCAACGCCACCAAAGGCCGGCGCTGCCGCAGGCCATCGCCGCCGCAGGTTATCGCCGGCCTCCGGCCTACGCCGCCCGCAAGAACGCAATCTTGCTCCGCGTCACCTTCCGCTCCGCGTAGTCGCGATCCACGATATACTGCGACACGCTCCTGTCTCCCGGCAGCTCGTACATCGCGTCCAGCAGCACCGCCTCACACAGCGACCGCAGGCCACGGGCCCCCAGCTCATAGGCCAGTGCCCGTTCGGCCAGGTACTGAATTGCGTCCTCGGTGAAAGACAGCTTGATGCCCTCGATCTCGAAGAGCTTCTTGTACTGCTTCAGAAGTGCGTTCTTGGGCTGCGTCAAGATGCGGCGCAGGGCCTCCAGGTCGAGGGGCTCGAGGTAAGTGAGGACCGGCAGCCTACCGAGCAGTTCGGGGATGAGCCCGAAGGACTTCATGTCGCGGTGCTGGACGTACTGGAGGAGGTTGTTGCGGTCCACCTCGTCTCTCTCCTCGTGCTTGAAGCCAATCACCTGGTGGTTGAGCCGCTTCGAGATGTGCTTCTCGATCCCGTCGAAGGCCCCGCCGCAGATGAAGAGGATGTGCTCGGTATTGACCTTGATGAGCTTTTGGTCCGGGTGCTTGCGGCCGCCCTGCGGCGGGACCTGCACCTCGGTGCCTTCGAGCATCTTGAGCATCGCCTGCTGGACGCCCTCCCCGGAGACGTCGCGCGTGATGGACGGGTTGTCGGCCTTGCGGGCGATCTTATCGATCTCGTCGATGTAGACGATCCCACGCTCGGCGGCCTTGATGTCGAAGTCGCAGACCTGCA
Organism: Saprospiraceae bacterium; assembly: GCA_041744755.1. Taxonomy (GTDB): domain Bacteria; phylum Bacteroidota; class Bacteroidia; order Chitinophagales; family Saprospiraceae; genus CALDTK01. The sequence goes on along the minus strand of JBGTKC010000179.1, from coordinate 1,729 downwards.
GCAGGCGAGAGAGGATCGACTCGACGTCCTCGCCGACGTAGCCGGCCTCCGTGAACACGGTCGCGTCGACGATGGCGAAGGGGACGTTGAGGTAGCGCGCGATGGTCTTCGCGAGCAGGGTCTTACCGGTGCCCGTGCGGCCGATCAGCAGCAGGTTCGACTTCTCAATCTCGACCTCGTCGGTTTCGGACTTGTGCGTGAGGCGCTTGTAGTGATTGTAGACCGCCACGGAGATGGCCTTCTTGGCGGCGTTCTGCCCGATGACGTACTCGTCGAGGAACACCTTCAGGTCGCGCGGACGGATGTTGGTGGGCAGGGGCGCCAGCTCTGGGTGCTGCTTGTGGAGCTCGTGGGTCTGCCCCCCGCGACCGCCCCCGCCGATGAGCTCCTCTTCGACCACGGCGTTGGCCTGCTCGGTGCAGACCTCGCAGATGTGGGCGTCGGCCCCGGCGAGCCCGGCGATGAGGATGAGGGCTTCGGTCTTGTCGCGACCGCAGAAAGAGCAGCGGACGTCTTGGCGGGATTTGAGCATGGGCGGGGTAAAGGTACGGGCGCTCGCTTCGCTTGCTGAATGAGGAAATGGTGCTCGCTCCGCTCGCTGAAGGGACGCGCGGCCGAAGAGGCTGTGGGGGACGTGGTCCCCCCTAACCCCCGTTGGGGGAATCCAAGGAGCTGCTGCGCAGCGGCGTTTGTTTAGCTACCGCGGATGGCGCGCTGTACAGGGATGCCTTGCTCGTGTGCGCCAAAGCGAAAGCCACCACGATCTTCGGATCGCGGTGGCTTCTCTAAGTTTTGGCGAAAGCCGTAAGAGACGAGTCAACGGCCATCGGATGAACGGCAGTCCATCAGCGCAGCGATCCATTATCCATGGGCCGCAGGCGGTCCTAGTTCTCCTTCACCTCCCGCTTCTTCGCCAACACCTCGTCGACCAGGCCGTAGGCCTTGGCCTCCTCGGCCGGGATCCACTTGTCGCGATCGGAGTCGCGCTCGATCGTCTCGAAGCTCTGGCCCGTATGCTCGGCGAGGATGTGGTAGAGCTTGTCGCGCAGGGCCTTGATGAGGTTGTAGTTGATCTCCATGTCGGAGAACTGCCCCTGCATTCCGCCGCTCGGCTGGTGGATCATCACGTAGGCGTTCGGGAGGATCGAGCGCTTGCCCTTCGTGCCGGCCGTGAGCAAGACCGACCCCATCGAGGCAGCGAGGCTCGTGCAGATCGTGGCCACGTCGGGGTTGACGTACTGCATCGTGTCGTAAATCCCGAGACCGGCGATCACAGAGCCGCCGGGCGAGTTGATGAACATCTGTACGTCGCGGCTCGCGTCGGCCGACTCGAGGAATAGCAACTGCGCCTGGATCACGTTGGCGACGTAGTCGTTCACGGGCACGCCCATGAAGATGATCCGGTCCATCATCAGGCGCGAGAAGACGTCGAGGCCGACGATGTTCATCGAGCGCTCCTCGATGACGTTGGGCGTGAAGGCGTTGATGTTGGGCGCCATGACCTGGGCCTGGGCGCCGACCACGTTGGCGTACTTCTCCAAGTGCATGCTGGACATGCCGAGGTGCTTGGTGGCGTATTTCTGAAATTCTTGAGCGTCGAACATGGGTGGTCGAATAGTGGATTTAGTCGGCCGCTCCCGGGCTTCGGCGGCGGCGCAAACGAGTAACGTGTTCGGCGGCCCGCGGTTGTTGCGAACCCCGCCGCCGGGTCACGGCTGCACGACGACCC
>JBGTKC010000178.1:0-2371 GCA_041744755.1 Saprospiraceae bacterium | reverse complement strand
TCCGAGAAGCTCCAGTCTATCTACAGTTTCCTCAGCGCGCTGATCGACCTGCACCAACCGACCGAATGTGCTCTGGAGGCGCCGTTTTTCGGGAAGAACGTCCAGTCGATGTTGAAGCTCGGTCGCGCGCAGGGCGTGGCGATGGCAGTGGCGATGTCGAAGGGGCTCCCGGTCACGGAGTATGCGCCGAAGAAGATCAAGCTCAGCGTGACCGGCAACGGCAACGCCAGCAAGGAGCAGGTCGCGCAAATGATGGCGAAACTGCTGCGTTTCGACCCTACCGGAATGAAGCTCGACGCCACCGACGCCGTAGCCACGGCGCTGTGCCACCTGAATCAGTCAAGTGCTTTGCTCGGCGCGGGTGCCGGCTACGGGGGATGGGAGTCATTCCTCGAGCAGCACCCCGAGCGCCAGCTCTAGGCCGTTGCCCTCAGCGAAACACCGTCCGAATGCGCTTCGCGAGGCGCTCGAGGGCCGCGGGCTCCGGATTGAGCTTCTCTTTCTGGAAGTCGATATCCTTCATTTGATTGAGCGGCACGAGATGCATGTGGACGTGCGGGACCTCGAGACCGATGACGGCCATCCCGATCCGCAGGCACGGCACCTCCCGGAACACGGCCGTCGCCACACGTTTTGCGAAAGCGTTCAGATCGGCCAACTCCTCCTCACTTAGGTCGAAATAGTAATCCACTTCCCGCTTCGGGATTACCAACGTGTGCCCGTTGACGAGGGGGTGCACGTCGAGGATGGCGATGTGCTTGGCGTCCTCTGCGACTTTGTAGCCCGGGAGTTCGCCGGTGATGATGCGGGTGAATACGGATGGCATGGCTACTCGATTGTGATCTCCAAGACCTTGAATGACTGTGTGCCGGTCGGAGTTGTGATCTCGGCTACCTCGCCTACCGTTAGCCCGAGGAGCCCCGCTCCGATCGGACTCTCGACCGAGATTCTCCTCTCCTTAAACGAAGCCTCGGAGCTGCTCACGAGCTTGTACTTCACCTCTTTGTTGGTCTTTACCGCGAGGAGTCGAACGGTGCTCAGGACCGTGACCGCGTCGTTGGAGAGCTCCGATTTGTCGAGGACACGGGCGTTCGCCAAAACCTTGTCCAGTTCGTTGATCTTCGCCTCCAGCATACCCTGGGCGTCCTTGGCCGCATCGTATTCGGCGTTCTCGGAGAGATCTCCTTTCTCGCGGGCCTCGGCGATGGCGGCGGCCGCGGCGGCGCGGCCGTTGGTCTTCATTTCGTGGAGCTCGCTGCGGAGGCGCTCGTTGCCCTCGGGGGTGAGGTAATTAATTTTCGACATGTCGTTGCGAGTGGGTGAGGGTAGGGTCTGGTCCAAAACACGACGTTTCCCCACCGCGCAAGGCGGAGGGGAAACGCGAGTGGCAAAGTACGAACGCTAACTTGACGGCGCGCGTCGGCGAACTCTAAAGCAGTAACCGCATGCCGAGGTGGTGGTTGCCTTGGTACACGCGGGTGGCGCGGTAGGCGTAGTCGAGGTAAATGTAGCGGCGCTTACCGAGGTCGTCGGCCTTGCCGAGCGGCGCCGCGATCGTGGCCCCGGCCGTGACCGGCAGCTGTACCGAGGCTAGGATGTTGGCGGTCGTGGTCCCGACCTCCGGGTTGTAGCCCGCCCGCAGCATGAAGATCTTGCGGAACCCGTACTCCGCCCCGACGCCGAGGTTGTCGCGACTGAAGGCGTTGGAGGTGAAGTTGCCCATCAGCGTGAGCTTGTTGTCCTCGTCGACGTTGATGTCGTAGCTGGCGCCGATATTGAGCTGGAACGGCAGGTCGAAGTCCGCGACGCGGTTGTTCACCGTTTGGCGGTAGTCCCCGTTCTGGACCGAAAGCTGCTGCGCGATCCCATCGCCCCCGAACCGCATCCCGAGGCCCACGTTGCGCAGGGCGATACCGAGCTTAAACTCGTCCGCGTCGCCGCTTACGTACTGCACGCCCGCATCGACGGCGAACCCGAACGCAGAGGCGTTGTAGATCGCCTCCGAGATGAAGCGCAGGCCCACGCCGACGCTGATCTTGTCGTCGAAGGTCTTCGCGTAGCCGAGGCCGATGTGGAAGAAGGTCGGGGAGAATCTCGAGCCCGTACCCTCGGGACTCGCCACGGTCGTTACCGGGATCTCGCCAAAGCTCAAAGACGCAATCTCGAGGGAGATAGCTCCGCCATTTTTGAGCCCTGCGGCAAAACCCGCGGAGGTCATGTTGATGTCCGCGCCGGAGAGGTACTGCATGTTGGAGGCACCGACCTCGAGGCCGTTGACGCGCCCGATGCCGGCGACATTGAGCCGCATGGCCTCCACGCCGCCGACGTAGGCGGTGTTCATGGTCCCGAGCCCCGCCGAGCGCGCGAAGGG
>JBGTKC010000177.1:0-2634 GCA_041744755.1 Saprospiraceae bacterium | reverse complement strand
GCCGCCGGCGCGGGGGCGCTGCCTTCGGACGGGAGGACCTCGGCCACGGTGACGGCCCCGCGCGGGATCGCGAGGTAGGCCTGCAGGCGTTGCGACGTAGAGTCGGCGAGGCCGTAGAGCTTCCCGATGTCCTCGGTTTTGCGGAAGCGCCCACCGGAGCGGCTATACTTCAGCCAGCGAGCCGCGATCCCGACGGGCACGCCGAGCCGCAGCAGGGTGATGCTGTCGACGGTATTCGGATCGACGCTCGCGAGGGCGGGCATGGGGACGGCGTAGTCGATGCTGGTCTGGTGGGCTGGGCTGCCTTTGGTACGCCTTTCGGCAAAACCCGTGTTGCGGGGCGCATAATCGCGCTTGCCCCACTCCTGTCGGCGGTTCGCGTACGACGCCTGCCGGCGCAGGCGCTGATCGGCCCACTCCTGGCGCTGTGCCGCGTAGGTAGCCTGCCGGAGGGCCTTTTCCTCGGCGAGGCTATCGGAGGCCGCCTCGGCGCGGGCGATGAAATCGGCGACCTCGGCGCGGTAGCTCGCAGCAGCCTCGGGGGAGGTCGGTGTCGCGGGCGACACAGGCCAGAGATGGACCGCGGCCACGACCGCCAGACAGAGCGCGAAAATTAGAAACAGGGCATTGCGTTCGGCGCGCGAGTACTCTAGCGGGTGATCGGGCGCTGGCGGGCGACGCATGCGACGGTAGCTATCTGATGGTGAGCAAGATAGCAGTGCATCGACGGATTGACAAACACATGACGAGTTATAATATGTTTGGCAGGCTGCTCGCGTGTGCCGATTGTCGCAACAGCCACGCGCCTTAGTTGCGAGATTAGAGATAAGCTCGAGAGTAGCATCTCGGAAGTTTGGCTCATGAAACCGAGGTCCCCCCACACAATACTCTCGCGACTCTCGCGAATTGCCTCCTCGACCATGCTCACCACACTGCTGTGGGCCAGTGTACCAAACCCGGTCGCAGCTGTGACAACCTTGGTCGAAAGCCCGGGAGGTGCTGTGTACCCTGGGACAGGCTTTCATTCCGCAGCTCCCACACGCGTCGTAGACCTCATCACCGCTGGACTCACGATGCTAGCCGGCGCGGGAGGCCTAGACCTCGCCGCGCGGAAAAAGGACCGGCAGTCTACATCGCTCGGCGACCTTCCGGAAATATTCCTCCTCGTCCTCGCGAGTATCTTCCTGGGCGTGCTCGGTGGCCTGGTCCTACTCGTGGGTACGGGCTGGTGGCTCATCGAGCGGGTCCGAGTGCGTAAGGCCCGACAGCGCTACCGCACGCGGAACGCCGGCGGGTGAGTCACTCGCGTGAATTACAAATCGTACGTCATCGTCCAGTGGTGCTCTCCCGGCTTGCGGTCGATCGTCATCGTGCCGCGGAGGCCCGCGAGTTCGCCGGTGGCGGAGTCGGGTACGACGCTCAGGTCGAGCTCGCTCGACCCGCCGTGCATGCGGCCGTGGTGCGTAAGGACGAAACTGCCGGTTTTACCGACGAGGCTCCCCACAAACTGCTCGATCGCGACGTAGTCGGCCGAGCCATCGACGGGCGTCATCGCGGTGAGCATCGTGCCCTTAGAGGCTCCCTGGAGGTCGCCGGAGAAGGTCTTCGCGAGATCCATAATGCCTAGGGTCACGCCCTGCTCGCCGCCCTGCGAGACGGGCAGTACGTCGACGACGAAGGTTCCGGTGGCGTGCATGAGCTGGCGGTTTAGGTTGCGGCAAGGTATAAAATCGAATTTGGGCTTGACACATTCGCGCGGCGGGCGTTGCCTCCGGCAATGCCTACTGCCCTTACCTCGCCCCCCACTCACTTCGCACTCGTCTTTACCCTGGCTGCGGCCCTGACCGCAGGGGCCTGTCGTACTCCCGCGAAGCCGCTCGCTACGGATCCAGTCGCCCTCGACACCTCGCTCGGGCGGACTTCGGCTTCCGCCAAAACCGACTACACCGGCATTCCCTACGACTTCGCGAATCCAACGTCCGATTTCGACATGCCGAAGGACTTAAAGGAGATCAGCGGCCTCACCGTCCTCGACGGCACCCGCCTCGGGGCCATCCAGGACGAGAAAGGCCGCCTGTACATCATCACGATCTCCACCGGTGCCGTCGAACAGGAGCTAGATTTCGGTGGCGAGGGCGACTACGAGGGCATCGAACTGCTCGACGACCGACTCTTCGTGCTCCGCTCCGACGGTGAACTCAAGGAACTATTGGGCTGGCGCACCGGAAAGGTCGAGACCCGCGAGTACGACGGCAAGCTCGGCGGCAACAAGTGTAACGCCGAGGGCCTCGGGGCTGAGGGACACCGCCTGCTCATCGTCTGTAAGGAGGACGGCAAGGGCGACCGCAACGAGGTGCACGCCTTCGACCTGACCACCAACAGATTCAGCGACAAAGAAATCTTCGAGGTCGACGCCGACGATGTCTCCGGTAAGAAGGACCTGCGTCCGTCGGGCATCGCGCGCCACCCGATCACCGGCGACATCGTGGTTCTGTCCAGCAAGCACGAGTCGCTGATCGTCGTCGACCTCGAGGGCCACGTCAAGGCCGAGTGGGACATCAAACCCGCGGGCTTGGAGCAACCCGAGGGCATCACGTTTTTGCCGAACGGCGATCTGTTCCTATCGAGCGAAGG
>JBGTKC010000176.1:0-12395 GCA_041744755.1 Saprospiraceae bacterium | reverse complement strand
ATTGCGCTCTTCATACTACTGGCTTTCATGTCGTCCGTCTTCACACTACTCGGCCTCGTAGGCGTCCTGAGGTCTTGAACATGTCACTTATCGATGTTCATCTAAATTCCCCTCCCAACGCAGCTTCCCGAAGCACTGCTTAATCTCCGCTTCGCGCGCCGTTTTGAGCATATACGCTAAGGCCCGCGCCACGATCTCACGTTCGGTCTTGAGCCCTGTAAGCTGCTGAATCTGCCGGATGACCGACTCGTCTATCTCGATGTTGGTCTGCATAATGAGGTGCGCGCTCTACAAATGCACGCGAAGTCTGTAGTATTGCTAACCTCGAACAGCCGTCCGCACAGCAGTCCATCAAGCGCAGCCGGTCCATTATCCATCAGCGCAGTGGTCCATCAGCAAAGCGATCCCCACCATGCCCTCCGTCCTCGTCCTCTTCGCCCACCCCGCCCTCGAGCAGTCGCGTATCCACCGCCGCCTCATCGCCGGGCACGAGCACTGGCCGGCGGAGGTCACCTTTCATGATCTGTACGAGCTGTACCCGGACTTCGTCATCGACGTAGGGTACGAGCAGGATCTGCTCCTCCAGCACGACATCATCGTCTGGCAGCACCCGCTGTACTGGTATTCCGTGCCGCCGCTCCTGAAGCAGTGGATCGACCTGACGCTGGAGCACGGTTGGGCCTACGGCTCGACGGGTATTTATCTGCGCGGCAAGACCGTCCTCAACGTCATCACGGCTGGCGGCCAAGAGGAGGCCTACTGCGACCAAGGCCACAACCAGTATACCATGCAGCAGTTCCTGTACCCACTCGAACGCACGGCGGCGCTGTGCGGGATGGACTACCGCGAACCCTACGTCATCTACGGGACGCATAACCTTCACGGCGCGGATATCGAGGCCGAGGCGGTGAAGTACCGAGCTTTTATACAGGGGCTGGTGGCGGGCGCAAGCCCTGGTGCGGCGGTGCACACCATTTCCCCACTGTCGCCACCACAATAGCAGCTAACCCATGGGCTCCGGACTCCTCTTCGACACGATGATCTACCTGGCGGCCGCCGTACTCGTCGTGCCGCTCGCCAAGCGCCTCGGCCTCGGCTCGGTGCTCGGCTACCTCTTGGCAGGGGTGCTCATCGGACCGTTTGTCTTCGGCTACCTCGCCGAGCAGGGAGAGGGCCTGATGCACTTCGCGGAGTTTGGGGTGGTGATGATGCTGTTTTTGGTCGGCCTCGAGTTGGAGCCACATGTGCTGTGGCGCCTGCGCACGCCGATAGTAGGGATGGGTGGGCTGCAGGTTTTGGCGACAGCCGTACTGGGGATGGGGATTGCGCTCCTGTTCGGCTTCGCCTGGCCGGCGGCGTTGGCGATCGGGATGACCTTCTCGGTGTCGTCGACGGCTATCGTCTTGCAGACGCTGGGAGAGAAGGGCTTGCTCGGGACGGCGGGCGGGCGGAGTGCCTTTGCGGTGCTGCTCTTCCAGGACATTGCCGTCATTCCGATGCTGGCGATTCTGCCTTTACTGGCCGTGAGTGAGGTGGCGGGGCACGGGGCGGAAGGCACGGCGCACGCCGCGACCCTACTCGATGGTCTGCCGGGCTGGGCGCAGGCGATTGGGACGCTGGGGGCCGTAGCGCTCGTCATTGTGGCTGGACGATATGGCGTGCCGCCGCTGCTGCAATACGTAGCGCGGACGCGGCAGCGAGAACTATTGACGGGCGTCGCGTTGCTACTCGTTGTCGTGACGGCGGTGTTGATGACGGCGGTGGGCTTGAGCCCTGCGCTGGGCTCTTTTCTGGGCGGGGTCGTGCTGGCGAATAGCTACTACCGCCACGAACTGGAAAGCGATTTGGAGCCTTTCAAGGGCCTCCTCCTCGGACTGTTCTTCATGGCCGTCGGCGCCTCGATCGACTTCGAGTTGGTGGCCGCGCGACCGGGATTGATCGCCGGGCTAGTGGCGCTCTTACTGCTCGTCAAATGGCTCGTGCTCTATGTCATCGGGCGAGGCTTCAAGCTCGGCACAGACCAGAATATGCTCTTCTCCTTCGGGCTCGCGCAGACGGGGGAGTTTGCCTTCGTGCTGCTGTCGCTCATTAGTCAGCGCGGGATCCTCGACGCGGAGACAGTCGGTGTCTTACTTGTTGTCGTGGCCATTTCGATGGCGGCCACCCCGCTGATGATGCTCTTCAATGAGCGGGTGCTGCAGCCGCGGCTCGGTACGCCGGAGTGCGGTGACGCTTTCGCAAAACCCATGGACGCCATCGAGGAGCGGCGCCGCATTATCGTGGCCGGCTTCGGGACCTTCGGGGCCGTAGTGAGCCGCTTTTTGGGGGCCAACGGCGTGCGGGCCACGATTCTCGACAGCGACTCGGATCGCGTGGAGCTCCTGCGCAAGATGGGCTTCGAGGTCTACTACGGGGACGCCACTCGCTTCGACCTCCTCGAAACCGCCGGTGCCGCCGAGGCCGAGGCCATCATCATCGGCCTGCCGGAGCCGGAGCTCAACCTCCAGCTCGTCGAGACCGTCAAGAAGCACTTCCCCGATCTACACATCATCGCGCGGGCCTTCGACTACGAGGACACTTACGACCTCATGGACGCGGGTGTGCTGCACATCCACCGCGAGACGATACAGAACGGCGTGGCCGCGGCCACCGATGCGCTGAAGTTGATGGGATTCCGGAGTTACCAGTTGACACGGCATGCGAAGCGATTCCTCAATTATGATGAAAAGGCATTGAAGTCTTTGGCGGCGGTGAGGAATGATCCAGACCGATATGCGGCGGCGGTGAAGGGCGCGGTGGCGGATGCGGAGATGCTGCTGGCGGCTGATCTGGACCCGACGCGCGTGGCGCGGGACCTGGGCTGGGACTCGGCTAGTCTCGTAAAGGAGTACGGGCGGGAGTAGGGGGAGCTACGCGCCTTATGGAACAGCAAGGAGGCCTCGCCCCTACACCTTACTCGCCCCCTGCCCTCTCTTGATGTCGTAGCTCACCTTGCCGATGTTCTCGTAGCGCTCGGGGTCGCAGGTACTGACGATAACCTGGAGGCCGCGCTCGCCGGCGTAGTAGAGCATGTTGATGACGCTCGGGATGCGCAGGGGGTCGGTGTTGACGAAGGCGTCGTCGAAGACCACCGGAAGGGTGCCCCCGTGGTCGGCGGCCAGGATCTCGGCGGTGGCGAGGCGCACGGCGGCGGCGACTTGCTCGCGGGCGCCGCCGCTGAGGGTCGCGAATGACTCCTCGTGGTCGGCGAAGCCTGGGCGGACAAGGTAGAATTCTCCAAATTTGCCGTCTTCGTAGCGGAGTTTGACGTGGGCATCCTTGCCGAACATGCAGCGCAGGTAGCCGCCGACGGCCTCGGCGAGGGGCTCGGTGATGCGGGCGTTGGCGGCGTTAGTCTCGTCGCGGAAGAGCTGGTGGAGCAGGGCTGTCGCGTCGGCCTCGAGTTGGTGTTTGGCGCAGTCGGCGCAGGCGCGCGCGAGGCGTTCCTTGGCCTCGCGGAGTTCGGTGTCCGGGTCGGAGCCGTCTTCCTGGCGGAGGCGCCCGCGGGCTTCGCTGAGTTGGTCGCGTGCGGCCTCGACGGTGGTCTGGAGTTGGGTGAGGCGATCGGCGAGGCGTTTGGCCTGGATCTTCAACCGGTCGAGTTCGAGGCGTTTGACCTTTTCCTCCGCGGCGGCGACGGCGCGTTGGGCGGTGCCTTCGCGGGTTTCTACGTCGGCGAGGGCGGCGGTGAAGGTCTCGGCGTTGTGGTTGTGGGGGGCGAGCAGGTTTTGGCGCAAGCTCACGGTATTGGAGAGCTCGTCCTCTGCTGCGCGTCGGGTTTTGGCGTAAGCCTGCTGCTTGTCGAGGGTTGATTTGGCGCTTGTCTCAGCGGTGCGGAGTTCCTGGTCGAGGGCGCGGATGGTCTCTTCTTGGTCCTTGTAGGCCTGGCTGATCTGCTGCGAGAGGGCCTCGGCGGCAGGCTTGTCGGTGGGGTCGATCCAGCCTTCGAGCGTGGGTTGCCGCTCGTCATTGGCCTTCGCGCGGATGTGGGCCTGCTTGGCCTCCTCGAAGGCCTGGTTGACGGCGGTGGCGTTCTCGTCCTTGAGCTGGCGCTGGAGGGCGGCCTGGTTCTTGACGACGGCCTTGCGCTGCTGGATGGCGTCGGCGAGTTGGTCGATGGAGGTCGCCACCCGGCCGTTGATGATCCACTGGGCTAGGGCCAGGCGCAAGGCTTCGCGCTGCTCGCTGATCTTGTGGCGCAGGCCTTCCTCGTTCTCGACGCCGGGCACGACGAGTTTTAGCGAAAGCTCGTCTCCGTAGGCCACGGTGGTCTCGGCGCTGAGTTGGGCCTGCGCGCCTTCGGTAAGGGGTGTGCCGTTGACGGTGAGGGGTAGGCGTGTCCGCAAAACCTTCAGCGTCGAGGCCACGGCTTCGAGCTGTAGTTCTTGCTTGCGGATGTGCTCGTCCTTCTCGCGGTAGAAGTCAATCTTGCTTTGCGGGAAGTCCGGGAGGCCAGCCAGTTCCTCGTCGACGGCTTTCGATTCGGCTTCCAAACGCCGGATGCGCGCCACGTTGATCTCGGCGCGCTCCAAGTCGATCGCGCTGTTGAGTAGCGCCAGGCGCGCCTGGATCTTCTCCTGCTGCTGGACGAGCGGCTCCTTGCGGGCGCGGGCCTCGGCTACTCTGGACTCGGCAACGGTGCGGTCGTGTGCTGTTTTGGCGAAAGCCTCCTCGAAACGCTGAGCCTCCTCATCGCTGGACAGCTTGGCCTGCAGGCTGTCGATGGTCTGTGACCAGGCGGCCAGCTGCTTCGCGCCCTCGCGCAGGCGCTGAGCCTCGGCGTGGAGCTGCTCGTACTGGCTCCTCGTCCGATCTCGCTCGATCTCAACCACCTCCCCGGCAGCGATCTCCCGCCTGAGGGTGTTGAGTTCGGCGCCGACGTCCTCGCGCTGGGGTTGGGCTTTCGCCAAACGCGCCTGTGCGTCCGCGTGCCGGTCGGCTGCCTCGCCGAGGGTCTTGACGACGCGCTCGAACTCCGCGACCTGCTCCTCGCAGCGATCGCGTTCGCCGGTGGCGCGGCCGAGGTGGCTGGCCTTCTTAGCGTTGGTGCTGTTGCCGTAGGTCTCCTCGTGGGCCTCTTGGAACTGGGTAGCCAGCCTGCTGTCGAGGTCGCTCATCGTCACCGTGCCGGCCCCGCGGGAGGTGAGCTGGACGAGCTGGTCGGTGGTACCCTGGATGAAGTCGGTAGGGTTGTCGCCGGCGCCGCCCTGCCAGACCCAGAGGTGACCCCAGGGCTTGCGCATGACCTCCTCGTTGGGGCGCTTGCCGGGCTCGAGCTCATCGCCAGTGATGGCGTTGAGCATCGCCTCCGCCTCGTCGCCCTCGAGCGGCGGAAAGCCGGAGCGCTTGAGGGTGACGGTGCTGTTGGTGTTGCCGCCGAAGTGCTTGTAGAGTTCCCACTCCTGACCCTTGTGGTCGAAGGTGACGCGGACCTCGGGCCGGTCCTTCGCGCCTTCGCGGCGCATGCCTTTGTGGACCTGCGTGTCGCCCTTGGCCGGCAGGAAGAAGGCGCGGTGGATGGCCTCGACGAGGGTACTCTTCCCGGCCTCGTTCTGGCCGCCGAGTAGCGACGTGGCGGGATGGAACTCGACCTCGACCGACTCGTGGACGCGGTAGTTGACGACGTGGGCGCGAACGAGTTTCATGGGGAGGTTTTGGTTGTTTGGTTGTTTGGTGGGATAGTTGTTTGGTTGGCTGTTAGGCCGTGGTGCGCTGGGTGACTTCGTAGAGCTTGACGAGGGCGTGGCGGGCGGCGGCGGCCTGCTCGGGGTCGTCCTGTAGCCGGGAGAGGCGTTGGGCGACGACGGAGAGCGTGGGATTGCTGAGGCTGTTCTGAAGGGCGTGGAGCTCTTCTTCCCCGGGTCTCACGAGTAGGCCGGCGCGGTCGATCTCGGCGAGGGCGTAGACGTCTGAAAGGTGTTCGAGCGTCCGGTTGAGGACTGCGAAGTCGGCCACGCCGAGGGAGCCTTTGAGGACGAGCTTGAGGAGGCGACCGCTTTGCTTGCTTACGCCGAGCAGCTCAGCGTCCAAGCGTTCGATGTCGTCGGCGTCGCGCAAAGTGCGCTCCTCGGTAATCCAGGCGTAGCGACCTGTGAGGTGCTCGGTGATATCGGCGGTCTGACTGCGGTCTACTTTGACCTCCAGCACCATGCCGTGGCGGTAGGTCTCGCTGCGGGGGAACTTGTCGGCCTCGGGCGTGCCAGAGTACCGGTAGACGGGGTCGACGATGTCGACGGTACCGTGCCAGTCGCCGAGGGCGAGGTAGTCTAGCTCGTGGCGGGTGAGGCGCGTGAGGTTGATCTCGGCCGTATTATCGACGCCGCCGGGGAAATCTACCGTGCCCCCGTGGGCAATGGCGACGCGCGCGAGGCTCGGGTCTAAGTCTGCGAAGGTTTCGGTTTGCCGCAGCCAGGCCGTCGGGTCTTGACCGGGTCGACCCGTGGCGGGACAAGGCAATAGCACCACGCCGTGTTCGGCCAGGACGAGTGGCTCGGGCTCGGTGAGTAAGTGGAAATTCGGCGCGTAGCGACGCTGGTAGTCGAGAAATCTCTCGGTCTCGTAAGGGCCGTACGGGCCACCCGGGTCATGATTACCGGGGATGGCGTAGACGGGCACGGGGATTTTGCCAAGCGCTTGGAGGCCGTCGGCGAGGGCCGTGCCGGATGGGTTCTTGGAGTCGAAGAGATCTCCTGCGATGACGACGAAGGCGGCGCCAGTCTGCTGTGCGAGTCGCGCGATAGTCTCCGGGGCCTGGTAGCGAGCGGCCTCGAGCTTGGTGGCCGTCTCCCCGCCGATCGACTTGAAGGCCCGCCCGAGGTGCAGGTCGGCAGTGTGGAGGAAGTGAGCCATGGGGAGCGGGTTGGGAGACGGGCTAAATAAATACGAAATGTTGGAATCTGGGTTACGCAGGGCCGTAATGACTCCTTTGATACGGATGGGTGTCCCACGTTGCGACTTGCGGACAGCGGCTAACGTGATCGCCGAAGCTCGAACTCGGGACCGGCCCGGCCTGTGCCAACAGCGCAGGCCGGGCCCTACACGCTTTTCTCGGCCTCTGGAGGCCGACTACCTCGCGTCCCGATCGGGCAGGACCCGCTCCAGCAGCCCCGTCGCCAATCCTACGAATGGCAGCGCGAGCAGCACCCCGGCCACGTTGAAGAGCACGTGCGCGTGCGCGATCTTCGTGTCGATCTCAGCGTCGCCGGAGATGGACTCGACCGCAGCCACAAAGGGCGCGAAGAGGAGCAGGCCGAGGGCGATGGTGACGACGTTGAAGCCGACGTGAAAGAGGCCCGTCTTGAGCGCTCTCCTGGAGCCGCCGATGGTGGCGATGAGAGTGTCCGAACAGGTGCCGAGCTCCGCACCGAGCATGATGGCCGCGCCACCGGCAAAGGTGAGGAGGTCCTGCCGCGCCAGGACGATGGCCAGGCCCACCGTCGCGCTCGAACTCTGGATGAGGAGCGTGGCCACGCCCCCGATCATCGCCCCCTGCCACGGACTCTCGTCGGCGCGCGCGATCCAGGTCTCGAACGCGGGCTCGTCCTGGAGCGGGACCACGGATCCCTCGACGAGGTAGAGCCCGAAAAAGAGCATCCCGAAGTACAGCGCCACCTCGCCCCACTGCCGCACGCGCTCGTTGTTGAAGGCGAGACTTACCACCAGGCCAACGGCAAGCGGGATCACGGCATAGGCGCCGACGTCGAGGGCGATGAGCTGGCTCGAGAAGGTGGTGCCAATGTTGGCGCCGAGCACGATCCCGATGGCTTGGCGCAGGGTGAGTGTGCGGGCGTTGACGAACACGATCGTGAGGATGATCACCGCCGAGGACGAGTCGAGCACGACGGTGAGCAAGGTCCCGACGAGCACGGCTACCAGCAGGCGCTTACCGTAGCGCTCGATGGCCGCGCGGGCTTTGTCCGTGAAGGCGTTTTCGAGGGTGCGCGAGAGCCGCGCGATGGCGAGAAGGAACAGCGACAGGCCGCCGACGAGTTGAGGGAGGAGCTCTAGCACGGCAAGAGTTGTTTAATTGGACAAGGTGACGGCCGTAGGTTAAGCCTGTGTATTGCCAGGTGTCGCCAACGTCAATAGCGCTGGCGCCGCGGTTAATTCTACAGCTTCGTGAGCCGGCTGTACCTCTAGTAGGCGAGTCGTTCTTCTACGACCTCCCCGCCGACGGGGATCTGCCTTGGCGCGTGCGCGCTCCCGCTAGGTGAGCGCACGCCACCGAGAGTGAGCCGATGGATAACCTTTAGCTTGCACGCCACACGTGGGGCCATCGTCCGCCCCCAACCCTCCAAGGCTCATGCACCCTATCCTCCGCCCCATCACTGCCGTGGTCGGCCCGCTCGATTTCGACGCCGGTCCCGTCGTGTCGCGCTTCCGGCGGCGCGAGCTCAGGCGCGGTGAGCCCTGGTTGCTCGAGGGCGAGGTGTGTCGGCGCTTCTGCTTCGTGGAGTCGGGTATGCTTAGGCACACACGCTCTACGCCGGAGGGAACGCTCACGCGCTGGGCGAGCCTCGCGGGACAGTTCGCGGTCAATATGCCGAGCTTCACGCGACAGGCGCCGTCCGAGGAGGGTATCGAGGCCGCCGAGTCCAGCGTCGTGTACGAGCTCGACCACGCGGTGTGGGCAGAGTTGCGCGCGGAGTATCCGCAGCTACAGGCGTTCTGGGTGACGACGCTCGAGTACCTCATCGGCTGCTTCGAGGACCGCGTGTGGAGCCTCATCTCCGGGGGTGCCGAGAGCCGCTACAAGTATATGATGGAGCGGTATCCGGACTTTTTGCTACAGGTGCCGCAGCATTATGTAGCGGATATGCTGGGGATCGGGCAACGGCAGTTGAGTCGAGTGAGGGCGGGGAAGTAATTTCTGACTTGTCGAGGTGTTCAATCACCCCTGTGTGTAGATTTGCTGAAAGCATACACATCATGCGGACCAACATCGTGATCGACGACGCGCTCATGGAAAAGGTGTTGTCGGCTACCGGCCTAACGACCAAGCGTGAGGCGGTGGAAGCCGGCCTGAAGCTCCTACTGCGCCGCAGCCAGCAACGCGAGATGATCAAGTACTTCGGGAAGATCGGCTGGGAGGGCAACCTCGACGAGATGCGGGAGCCCCTATGACGCTCGTAGATTCGAGTGTGTGGATCGACTTCCTCAACGGCGTCACCAACGACAAGACGACCATTCTACTGGGACTACTCCGCGAGGGCGACGTCATTACGGGCGATTTGATCGTCGCGGAGATCTTTCAAGGCTTTCGACACAAACACCAAATCGACAAAGCACTTAACATTTTCGGGGTGTTGGAGTGCGTCAACTTGGTCGGCGAGGATGCTGCATTTGTGGCTGCTGAAAGGTTTAGGACCTTGCGCAAGAAGGGACACACCGTACGCAAGACCGTGGATGCCTTGATCGCGTCGTACTGTATTACGGAAGGCATTCCTCTGCTCTATATCGATCGCGACTTTTCGTACTACGTGAAAGAGTTAGGGCTGGTCACGGCCGAATAGAGCCTCGGGATGTCCTGGCACATGTCGGTCTGCGCGACTTTAAGGACATATGTCCGCACCCAGGCCCACGACACGTCAGAGCTTTGTGCCACACAAATACCCATAAGCTCATGCAAGTCATCCTCGGCTCCGGCGGCGCCATCGGTACGCCCCTCGCTACCGCCCTCGCTCAGTACACCGACCAGGTCCGCCTCTGCTCCCGCTCGCCGCACGCCATGCCTCAGGTGGCGGGCACCACCTACACCCACGTCCCCACCGACCTCCTCGACGCGGCCGCCGTGCTACGCGCCGTCGAGGGCACCGAGGTGGCCTACATCTGCCCGGGGCTCCCCTACGAAACCAAGGTCTGGCAGCGGGACTGGCCCCTGCTCATCGACAACGTCATCGCAGCCTGCACCAAAACCGGCATGCGCGTCGCCTTCTTCGACAATGTGTACGCTTACGCCAAAACCGCTTACGCCCACATGACCGAGGCCTCGCCGATGGAACCGCCCTCCCAAAAGGGCAAGGTCCGCAAGGCTGTACTCGATAAACTCTGGGCTGCGAACAACGCCGGCGACATCCAGCTTACCGTGGCCCGTGCCGCCGATTTTTACGGGCCGGGCGTCAAGGCCGGATACGTCAACCTCGTCATCATCGACAAGCTCGTCGCCGGCTCGGCAGCCCAATGGCTCGGCGACCCGGACGCCGTTCACAGCTTTACCTACACCCCCGATGCCGGTCGCGACTTCGCCCTGCTCGGCAACGCGGGCGAGGCCTACGGCAAGAGCTGGCACCTGCCTACGGCGCCGAATCCGTGGACCGGCAGGCAGTGGACCACCCGGACCGCCAAGCTCCTCGGCGCCAAGGACAAGCTCTCCGTCCTGCCGCAGTGGCTCTTCTGGCTCATCGGTAGATTCAACGGGCAACTCGGCGAGATCTACGAAGTGCGCGACCAGCAGCTCGTGCCCTACGTGTTCGACTCCAGCAGATTCGAACGGGCCTTCGGGGTCGAGGCGACCAGCTACGAGGCGGGGCTGGCGGCGAGCGTGGCGTACGCGCAGGCCCAGGTGAAGGACAGCAAAGCACGTAGGCGAGTCGTGACGGCGGCAGCGTAAGTGCGGGGGGGCTGAGCGCGGTGGTACCCTGAAGAGCTGAGCTTTTCAGGATCGCACACCCGCCACCCTTTCTCCCTTATCCAAGTATGCGCCCTACACTACCCTCAAGCCTTTTCCTCTCCGCCCTGTCCCTCCTCACCGCAGCTCAGGTTTTGGCGCAAGCCCCCAAAGCCTACCAAGACCTACCCCCGAGCGATACCGTCATCGCCACCACCGGCGCCCCCGCCCTCCCCGACGCAGGCCTCGGCGACTTTAATGACTACTGGTACGTGCTGGAGGCTCTGAATATAGGGCTTTCGCCAAAACCCGACACCTTCTTCCTCGTTAGCCCGCAGGAGACTCTCGAGAGCTACCTCCGCGCTTGCCGCGCCGGGCGCTTCGAGACAGCCGCCCACGCCCTCAACCTGAACTTGTTTGCCGCCGATCGCCAGGCCGAACTCGGCCCTGTGCTCGCACAGGAGCTCTACTACGTGCTCGACCAGCGCATCGGGATCAGCTGGGGGACGGTGCCCGACCGTCCCGATGGTGCCTCGACCGTGCCCGCCACCGACGTCGGGACAGTGGGCGCGGCCCGGCGCTCCATCGCCATTGGCGACCTCACCGCCGACGGGCGCGAGGTCTCGCTACGGCTCCAGCGCATCCGCGTCGGCGACCAGGCCCCGCGCTGGGTCTGGGCCGCGACCACCGTCGAGGAGATCCCGGCGCTGTACGAACGCTACGGACCCGGCTTCCTCGAGCAGCGGGTGCCAAGTTGGTCGAAGACGCAGGTGCTCGGGGTACCGCTGTGGGTCGTGTTCGGGATCATCGTCGCGGCCGGCCTGTGCTTTGGGTTCGGGTGGCTCATCTACCGCGGCTTCCGGTGGATCTGTAAACAGGCCCCCTTCGAGTGGGCCAACGTGCTCGGGGAGCAGCTCGCCAAACCCATCGGCGTGGCCGTGGGCATCCTACTATTCTACGGACTGCTGCGCGATGCGCTAGCCCTTAGCGGACCTTGGGCACGGGGCTTCTTCACGCTGATGATCGTCATCGTGGTCGGGGTCGTAGTCTGGGTCGCGTCCCGCGCCATCGACTACGTCATCGGCTACCTCGCCGAGCGAAATATCGCCGACGTGAGCGACGAGGCCAACGACGAGGCCCGCCGCCAGCTCACGATGCTCTCGGTCGGGCGGCGGGTGCTGGTCTTCGTATTGCTGCTCATCGGGCTCTCGGTCATCTTCTCGCGCATTAACGGCCTGGAGGGCATCGGGTACGCGCTCATCGGCTCGGCGGGCTTCATGGCGATCGTCGTCGGGATCGCCGCGCAGTCGACGCTCGGCAACCTCGTGGCCGGCATCCAGATCGCGGTCACGCGCCCGGTCCGCATCGGGGACAGTGTCCTGTTCGAGGGGCAGTACGGCACCGTCCAGGACGTGCGCTTCACCTACCTCGTCATCAAGACCTGGGACCTGCGCCGCCTCGTGGTCCCACTCAAGTACTTCATCGACCACCCGTTCGAGAATTGGTCGATGACGGACTCCAAGATGCTCAAGACCTTCTACGTCTACGTCGACTACGGCATCGACGTCAATCAGGTGCGGGCGAAGTTCGATGAGCTCACGCGCGCCCACGAACTGTACAACGATTACAAAGACCCCGACCTCATCGTCTACGCCATCGAGGGGGAGTGCCTCAAGCTGCGCTGCACCGTGAGCGCGGAGGACTCCAGCAAAGCCTGGACGCTGCACTGCGACGTACGGGAGGCGCTGAA
>JBGTKC010000175.1:0-8114 GCA_041744755.1 Saprospiraceae bacterium | reverse complement strand
CGGCGTAAGCGCGCGTGAGTTTGCCGGCCGGGGCCACGACAAAGGTGTCGCGCCCCTGCCCGACGTAACGGAGGTTGGTGCCCCCGATGGCGAGGCGGAGGGCGTCGGCCGGGTTGGGGGCCTGCCGCACGGTGCCGCGGTAGAGCGGGATGTCCTGCGGGTGGTAAAGCACCGTGACGCCGTAACGCTGGGCGATCTGGTCGAAGGCTCGGTAGAGGGGTTCGTCCTCGATGACGAGTTCGTTGGTGCTCTTGGCTTCGTAGGCGGTGCCGGAGAAGATTTCGGCGTGGTGCGCGGCATCGGACCCACCCGCCGCACGCAACCTCTCGCCGGCTTCGTCATCGTGGTAGAGGGCCACCGCCGAGCCCGGGAGCATCAAGACCCGCAGGCTCGTCCGAGTCCCGAGGTAGTCGAGGGCTTCGCGCAGACTGAGGCCCGGCAGCCCGCGCAGCGACAGCATGAGCACCCGCGCGAGGTCGGCCTCGCTGTAGACGAGGCGAACGCTGTGCTCGCGGGCGAGATTCCGGAGCGCGGCCGAGAGCGCGGCGCTGTCGCGCTGCGGTGGGCCGGGCGTCTGTCCCAGGCCAGCCCCAAAGGCTACGCACAGACAGCACACGAGCGCAACAGTTCGCAGCGGGCCGCCCGAGGGGAAGGTCATGGGCTTCGGTTGGTGGGTTGAAAGGTAGTCGCCCGCCGGCACTGTGCACCTGTGAGCCTATCTTTCGTCCGCGCGGCAACGGATTGCGGTAGCGTTGGGTGAGGGCTCCCCACGGGTGCCGCCGCTCGGAAGTGGTCAAACGTTACCCCCAACGCCATACGCCTTCCGGCAAAACCGATGTCACGGGTTTTGCCGAAAGGCGTCTGAAAGGGCTCCAAAGCCCGCTGTATAGGACCCTAATCCAACCCGTCCAACACTACCGCAGCATCGCGGCGACGGGCCGTCTTGAGGTCGATCTCCCCGGGGAAGGTGAGCTCACCCTCATCGCCGTCGTAGTCGAAGTCCTCGGGCGCACCGCCGTGGATGCCACTCAGATCACGATCTGGGTAGCGGAACTTATTCTTCTTGTTCTTCTTGCCCCCCTTCCCCTTTCTGCCGTCGGGATAAACGGTATGGTCTACGTAGCGAGGCTCACCCGGACGGGCGTCATGGTTAGAGTCGAAGACGTTGTCTCCCACGGCGCGGTCGTCGACGTGGTTGTCGGCGTCGTCGCTGTCATCGTTCCCAACGCCCAGGCCTTTAAGCACCAGCGCCGTACCCGCCGCCGCAATCCCACCCACGAGCACGGCGCCGAACCACTTGTTCATCGTCAACCACAGCGTCGGACTCGCGTCGGTGGCCTGGCCGCCGAAACCGCCCTTGTAGCCGTGGTCACCCGGCACGTGCTTGAAGAGATAATCGCGGGCATTCGGGTCGGCAGGCTCTTCGGTCAGCTGGCCACTGACGCCGATCTTACCGAGCACCAGGTCACCGAGGCCCGGGAAGAGCTTGTTGCCCCAGATGGTCTGGAAGGTGGGCCAGCCGACGAAGATCTCGCGCTCGTCGTGGGTCGCAGCGTAGTAGATGCCGCGGGCGGCCACTTCGGGCTCGTAGACCTTGCCCATGGGCTTGGGCTTGTTGGGCATCTTGTTGCGCGTGAGCTTGAACTGGGTCGTGTTGACGCCCGGCAGCTGCACCATCGAGAGTTGGATGTCCGACCCTTCGTGGATCAGCTCCGCGCGCAGAGAATCGAAGAAGCCCTGGATAGCGTGCTTCGCGCCACAGTAGGCCGTCTGGAGCGGGATGCCGCGGTAGGCGAGCGCCGAGCCGACGAGCACGATTGAGCCCGCGTTGCGGGGGCGCATCCGGCGCAAGGCCTCCATCGTGCCGTAGACCACGCCGTGGTAGGTCACGTCGGTCACGCGGCGGTACTCCTCCGGGGTCACCTCCTTCAGCGGCGCCAGGAAGCTCACCATCGCGTTGTTGATCCAGATGTCGATCGGGCCGAAGGCCGCCTCCACCATCTCGGCGGCGAGCGTGATCTGGTTTGGTTCGGTGACGTCGCACACGCAACAGATCGCCTCGCCGCCGAGGGCTTCGACCTGGCGCTTGGCGCCCTCGAGACCGTCGATGTTGCGGGCGAGGAGGCCGATCTTGGCGCCTCGCTTGGCGAACTCGTGGGCGGTGGCGCGGCCGATGCCTGCGCTCGATCCGGTGATGACGACAACGGGGGGACGATCCATGTTTGGGTGAGTTTTGGGTCTAGGAGGCCAGGGTCTAGACCTGGCAGGTGTCTAGGGCAACGCAGGGTTGGCGGCGGTGTTGAGCGCTATCCACAAATCTCGCAGCGGAGAGTAAAATTCAACAAATGTTGAAATATAGATAATTCACCAACATTATGTTTATATTTGTGGGAGAATCGAAACACTATGCACTCACTGCCCACGCGGCCGGAGGCCTTCCGTCCAGCCGCTGCGCTGCAGGCGCTCGATAGTCCGACGCGCCGCCGCCTACTACAAGTCTTGCAGACACAGGGTCCGACCGACTTCACGCCGCTCGCCGACCAGCTGCAGATCTCTAACCTCAAGCTGAACTACCATTTGGGCCTGCTCGAGGAGGCTGGTTTGGTGCGTTTCCGCAAAACCCGCAACCGGGACACGGGCGAGAGTCCCGTGGAGCGGACGGTGGTGTTCCGGGCGGTCGGTTGGGCGCGGATGAAGAAGCTCTGGGGGGAGGGTATGGTAGGGATCTGAGTGGCGCTCGCGGTGCTCGCTGAACGGATTGTGCGACGAGCCGCGCTACCGTACCCGGGGTTCGCGCCCCCGAACCCAACCGCGCCCCCTTCACTCCGCCCACTACAACTACCTTCGCCTAAGCTAGCACACGCTAACTTTACTCCTATGCTTCTTCCCCCTACTACCGGTCGCGCCCGCCACCTCACCGCGGCCTGCCGCTTCTGTCTCTTCCTTCTCCTCGGCAACCAAGTTTTGGCGCAAGCCCAAAACCCCTACCCCGTCGGTCAGCCCCTCGGCAACACCAACGCCGCGGGCGCCTTCGAATCGATCTCGACTAACGTGAGCGTCTACGGCGGTATCGTCGCGGCGGAGAGCTGCGTCTTCGACACTACGCGCCAGCTGATCATGCTCCTCAATCGCGGCAACCCGCAGCAGATGCAGGCCAACGACGCCTGGGTCTCGATGATCCGCCCGGATGGCGCCCTCCACACCGTGCGCTGGATCGGTTCGCAAGGCGCGGCCGACCGGCTTGCGCTCACCCCGCCGCTACAGCTCAACGACCCGTTCGGCAGTGAGATCGCGAACGGCATGCTGTACGTCGCCGATGCCGACGGCGGCACGGGGCCGGACGATCCGCGGGTGTCGGTGGTGCGGCGCTTCGACATTCGTACGGGCGCACCGGCCGGTGACTTCCGCGTCGAGGGCTCGCCGTGGATCAACGACCTCGCCGTGGATGCTAGCGGGACGATGTACGCGACCCAGACCGGTGACTTCGGACCGGAGGCCGATCCGAACTCCTGGCAGGTGATCAAGATCTCTCCCACCGGCGAAGTGCAGCGAATCCTCAAAGGAGCGCCCCTGTTTCAGCCCAACGGCATCGCCATCGATCACGACGGCAACCTGGTAGTGGTCAACATGGGCAACACGGCCGTCTTGACGCTTTCGCCTTCCGGCAAAACCGTCCGCACCGAGCAGGCCATCCAGACCGGGAGCGACGGCATCGTGATCGCGGCGGACGGGACGAAGTACGTGAGCAGCGTCCGCGAAGGAGGCATCAGTCGCATCCGCCCCGGCCAGCCCGCCGAACTGATCGCCAGCGGCATCCCGGGCGCCGCCTCGATGTGCTACGATCCTACCAAGAATCAACTCGTCGTTCCGATGACCTCGCAGAGCGGCGTGGCTTTCGTACCGCTGGATTGACTACATCCAACACAGCCAAAGACCGACAATCAGCACGGCTGGACGGCACGATAGCACGGTCCATCTAGCGAAGCGCCCGTCTAGGCGATGCCGCCTACCTAGGCCGAAGGCCGCCCATTCAGCGCGCGTAGCGCAGCGCCCTGTATTGCCTCCCACTCATACCCTTTGCGCTGCCCCCAATCGTACAGCTTTCCCCGCAGCGCAAAATCATCCAGCCCCCCGCCTTTGCGCTCCGCATACTTCGTCATCAACGCGTCCAGGGTTTTGGCGTAAGCCGCCTCATCGATCTCGCTCAGGCCCGCGCGGATACAGTACGCGCTCACCTGCCGCTGCTTTAGCTCCCGCGTGATGCGGACGCGGCCCCAGCCCTTGATCCTGAATTTGCCGCGCGCGAAGCTGCGCGCGAAGCGCTCCTCGTCGAGGAACTGCGTCTCCACCAGCGTCGCCATCGCCTGCTCGACGTCGTCGCGGTAGAGGCCGAGGTCGTAGAGCTTGCGGCGCACCTCCTGGTGGCACCGATCTTGGTAGGCGCAGTAGCGCTCGGCCTTCTTGAGGGCCTCGGCAGGCGTGGCGCGCTGGGTACGGAGGGATTTCTGCCAGGCCATGCCGACTCAACGCACCGGCCGCCGGCCTAGTTGGCGCCGACGCCGAGCATATCCAAGACCTGAAACACGTCCTCACCGACCGGTAGCAGCACCGCCTGCCAGCCCTGTGCCTGCGCCGCGGCGACGTTCTCCTCCCGATCGTCGACGAAGAGCAGTTGGTCGGCCGGCAGCCCAATCCGCGCCTGCGCCTGCTCGTAGATGCTGGCCTCCGGCTTGACGGCGCCCATCTCGTAGGAGTAGAAGATCTCCGTGAAGACACCCGTCTCGAAGTCGCCCATGCCCTGCGCAGCCGCGTGTGCGCGGACCCAGTCGACGTGCGCGGCGTTGGTGTTGCTGAGCACGTACAGGGGGTAGCGTTTCCGCAAAACCGCCAATCCCTCGGCCACGCCGGGCAGGAAGCCCAGCAGCAGGGAGTTCCAGTAGTCCAGCACCTGTTTTGGCGAAAGCCCCAGACGCTCGCTGAGTCGCGCTGTGAAACCGTCGGTACCGATCGCGCCGGTCTCGAAGGCGTACCACAGTCCCTCCCCCGCGATCCAGGCCTCGAATCCCTCGTGGTCATCGCCGATGGTCGCGGGCCACCCCTGCCCGTACAGTTCGTTGTCGAGGGCGAGCAGTACGTTGCCGAGGTCGAAGACGATCGCTTTGACGCGCTGCGGATCGATGGTCGGGAGGTTGGCGTAGGCGTCGGACATGGCGTAAGTTTGCGGCGCGCAAAGGTGGCGCGGGCGGGGCGGTGTTTCAACCGCGCGCCCACTCGTCCGGTTAGCTTTCTGCGGACGCCACTTTTCGACGGCCCCTTAGCTCAGCGGTTAGAGCGCCCGGCTCATAACCGGTCGGTCGTTGGTTCAAATCCAACAGGGGCCACTTTTGGGGGTTTTTAAGCGAATGTCGCGCCCCCTCAATCTAGCCGAAACCCCAGCAAATACAGGCGCTTAGCCCCATATAGGCCAAAACGGCCCGAAGTGGCTAAACATGTGGATACGTCCACCTCACGTCCACCCCCCCCCGTAGTAACTTTGTAGCGCACACACAACCCCCGCGCTATGAACGTCCGGTACTACTTGCTCAAGCCCGAAGCCGAGCGCACGCACATACGGCTCGACTGTCACCTACCCGGCGGACGGCTTCGCTACCGCCTCCCCCTCACGCTTAAGCCTAAGCTGTGGGACGCCAAACGGCAGCGCCCGCACACGGGCAAGGGCGAAGAAGCAAAGGCCGTCAGAACCGCGCTCGACAAGTGGGCCGGCTCCCTCCCCGCCTGGTACTCCCTCAAATTAGCTGAGGGGGTGGACGTGGGGGTGGACGACGCCCGCGTCTACCTCGACACCCTCACCAACCGCGCTAGCGCCGCCGACACCGCGAAGGCGTCACCCCTGGAGTGGATAGCCGACTATTTCGGCACGAACCCCGAGTACAGTAAAGGAACGAAGGCTAGCCACCGGCAGGCGTTCAACAAGCTAAAGGCTTTCGCGCCTGGCTTTACGTGGGCCGACGTTACCCCCGAGTGGCGTAAGCGCTGGCTCACGCACATGTACGGGCTCCCTAAGCCGCTATCGGCCAACACCGCAGGCGGACACATCAAATGCCTAAAAGTGTGGCTACGCGCCGCACAGGAGGCCGGGGAGCACACCAACGGCGCGTACTCGGGGCGGGGCTTCACGCGCCCGAGGGCCACCACCGACAAAATAGCCCTAAGCGCCGGGCACCTCGACACCCTACGCGCCGCCGACTTCGCCGCCCGCCCAGGCCTGGAGCGCATACGGGACATGTTTTTGATAGCCTGCTACACGGGGCTAAGGCGCTCCGAGTACCCGCGCCTCAACCCGAGCAACCGCGTACCGCTACAGCTGGAGGACGGCAGCACGATACAAGCGTTCACGGTGGCGCAACCCAAAACCGGTAAGACGGTAATCGTCCCGATAGCCGCCGTCGCCCTGGAGCTTTTGGACAAGTACGGGGGCACGGTGCCGAAGACGCTAAAGGCACAGCCGTTCAATCGCCACCTCAAAACCGCCTGCAAGCTCGCCGGCCTCACGGATGACGTAGAGCGCCGCGTGAGCGTCGGGGACGCCGTAGAGGTGCAACGCCTCCCGCTGTACGAATGCGTGAGCTCCCACACCGCGCGCCGGACTTTCGTAACGCTCGCCTCCGAGGTGGGGGTGCCGATAGAAACGATACAGGCCGTAGTCGGACACGCTACGATTACCCAAACCCTGAGCTACCTAAAGACTACCCAGCGGGCGCACGCCGTCCGCCTGGCCGGTAACGCAGCGTGGCAACGGATGGGAGCCGCAGCCGAGCCGCATAAGGGGGAGCAATGATTAGCGCCCTAAACCTAAACCCCGCCCTGCTACCGCCGACGGATAAAGAGGAGTACTGGACGTGGATAGAGTACTACGTCGCAAACCTCGACGCCTACCGCTGGGGGCCTCCGATACTGGAGCCGATACTAGGGTACGTGGCCGTATACATGTTCACGCTGGCATTAGAGCCTACCGTTGACGAACTCGAACCCTGGATAATGTATGAAGGCGTCTCCGGCTCTATAGGCAGGGACGAAGCGGGGAGCATAAGTCGTGAACTGGAGATGCTAAAAGGCACGCCGTATTTAGAGCCGTGGGCGTCTCACGTGAGCTTATTAGTACTAGAGGTATTTGCCACCTTACAGGCCTACAATCGCAAGCATGTTAGCGGCTCATTTTTCGACGACACCGCAGAACCTAGTGGCCCGGTAATACTTGAACGACGTTCGGCTGATGCGTTTATCGACAGGCTAGAGATGTATTACGGGGCTACGATTGACGAAGCGTACCGCGTACTCCCCTACTCATTATCTGAGGTAGCAGTATCGGCTATTCGTGAGTTTCTACGGTACTACTTACAGGACGTAAGCGATGACGCGCTGGTAGCCTTACTGAGCGACACAGATGGGCGCCCTATGGATAGCGCGCCTCCCGCTAAGCGTAAGGCCACCCCGGAGACGGACAGCCCCGAGGTAGTGGCGCGCGTGCTCCGACTAATTGCCGACTACTCCGGACACCACCGCGCTCGAGTAGCCGCATATGTCGCGCGCATAGTCAACGCCGACGCAACCTTTGGAGGTGGGGGGTTATCAAACGTGAAGCTGGCTAAAGCACTCGCCGCCGGCCTCAATGCGGATGGGCCGGCGGGGGGCTCAACAGCTACAGCCGAGTATTTGAGAAAGCTACTTAGCAACCCGCTACGCGACATTAAACCCGACGCCGGAGAGCGCGTCACCGCCGAGGCTAAAGCTTTGCTAGACGTAGGGCTTAGTGATTGTATAGGGTAGTTGTACGGGCTGTACAGGGGCTGTACAGGGGCCGAAGCGCACAAGTTTGCCGCCGAACCCAACACACGTACCATGCCGATTACCGCATTCACCCCCGACGAACTACGGGCCGCGATAGCGCCCCTGGAGTGCCAACTACAGCGCATAGAGACGCTACTGGCACAGCAACGCGCCCCCGCCCCCGAGTACCTAACCCGACGCGAAGCCGCCGACGTGCTGAGCGTGTCGCTCACCACCCTCGACGCGTGGGCCGCTAGCGGGCGCATACAGCGCCACCGTATCGCCGG
>JBGTKC010000174.1:0-30300 GCA_041744755.1 Saprospiraceae bacterium | reverse complement strand
CCGATCGATGGTACTGTAGACCTCCAGGATGTTGTTGCCGTCGATGCTCACGCCCTCCATCCCGTAGCCCTTCGCCCGGTCGATCAGGGAGTCACAGGCGTACTGCTCGGAAGTCGGCGTCGACAGACCGTAGCCGTTGTTCTCAATTACGAAGATGGCCGGCAGCCCCCAGACCGCCGCGATATTGAGCGCCTCGTGGAATTCGCCCTGGCTCGTGGCCCCGTCGCCCGTGAAGGCGAGCGAGACCTTGCCCTCGCCGGCCATCCTATGCGCCAGCGCCACGCCCGCCGCGAGCGACAACTGCGGACCGAGGTGCGAGATCATCCCGATAATATGGTGCTCTGGGTCACCGAAGTGAAAACTCCGATCTCTCCCCTTCGTGTAGCCCGTCACCTTGCCTTGCCACTGCGCGTACAGTTTGCCGAAAGGCACTTCGCGCGCGGTGAAGACCCCCAGATTCCGGTGCATCGTGAAGATGGTCTCGTCGGGCTTTAGCGCAAGCGCACACCCCACCGAGATCGCCTCCTGCCCGATGCCCGAGAACCACTTCGACACCTTGCCCTGGCGCAGGAGGGAAAGCATTTTCTCCTCGATGAGGCGGGGGGTGAGGAGGCCGCGGTAGAAGGATACCAGCTGCTCGTCTGAGAAGTTGGCGCGGGTGAAGTGGAGGGAGGCGGTGGGGAGGGCGGTGGGGAGCGCGCTCGGAATATCTATGGAGGTAGCGGAAGGCATAGGGCGGAAGGGTCGGGGCCGGTGGGTCGGCAAAAGTAGCCCTTCGAGCTTCGCTCAATCGTCGGGTCATCTCTGCGCTCCGCCGTCGCGTGGCGCGGGCGTCGACCCACCGGCAGAAGCGCGCCCTGCAACGCCGAAGGCCATCGCCACCAAAGGTCATCGCCGCCCTCAGGCCATCGCCGCCCTGTAGGCCAATCTAATCCGGATCCTTCTTAAATAACTTCTTCAATCCCCGCTTCAGTCCACGCTCTTCGTCTCCAGCTTTATTCTCCTCGGCCTCCCTGCGGAGCTCCTCGAGGCGCTGATTGTTGGCCTCCCGCTCGCGCACGCGCGCCGGGTCGTCCTTGGTGCGCACGTCCGTAGGACCAGCGGGCGGTTCCGTGCCGGGCTTGCGCGGCGGCGCTGGTGCCCCGTCCTCAGGCGGCGCAGGCGCCTCACTCGGCTCGAAATAAATCGGATTGCCGTCCTCGTCAAAGCCAACCCCAGGCTCGTACAGCTCGCCGTTGTCCATCCACAGACTGTCGAATGCATACTGCTTCCAGCGCCGGTCCGAACACTCGTAGCGCCGTGTGGTGTCCTCCGGGAAACGCTCGATCTCCGGGAACTTCGTAGTGCCGCGCGAAAGTTCGTAGCCGCGCAGGAACTTACCGACGATCGGCAATGCCGTCTTCGCGCCTTGCCCCAGCGAGAGACTCTTCCACCGAATATTGGGATACTCCGCCCCGACCCAAGCCCCGACCACGATCTCGTTCGTGAAGCCCATAAACCAGCCGTCGGCCTGGTCCTGCGTCGTACCGGTCTTCCCGGCCACGTCACTCTCCACGCCGTATGTACGCGCGAGTCCCGAACCCGTGCCCCGCTCGGCCACTTGCGTAAGCATGTAGCGCATCGCCTCGGCGGTGTTGGTGGACACCACGCGCTCGGCCTGCATGGACGCCGGCGCCGCCCACACCACTTCGCCTTCGCGCGTCTCGATCCGGCTCACCATCCGGTAGGTGGGTACCGTCCCGTCACGGGCGAAAATTCCGTAGAGGCGGATCATGTCCTCGATGCTGAGACTGGCCGTCCCGAGGGCGGCGCTCAGGTCGTTGGGCACGCCCTTGAGGCCGATCTTGTCCGCGAAGGCGACGACCTTGCTGGGCTTCAGTTCATTGATCGTCGCCACGGCAATCGTGTTGACCGAGTTGACCAGCGCCGCCGTCATCGAGTACTCCCCGCCGTAGCGCCCGTCGGAGTTCTCGGGCGTGTACTCATCCTCGCCGGTGCCGTAGGTCTCCTTCTTATTCTTGAAGTAGTCGCAGACCTGGAAGCCGTTCTCCAGCGCCACGGCGTACACCAGCGGCTTGAACGTCGACCCGACCTGCCGCTTCGCCGCCGCACTATTAAACGGAATGGCGAAGTAGTCGCCGCCGCCCACGTACGCCAGCACCTCCCCGGAGTTAGGGTCCGCCGCGATGAAGGCCGCGCGCAGGCGCAGCAGCTCGGCCCGCAGACTGTCGCGGTAGCTGCTCTTCATCTTCTTCCTGCCGTAGGCGCTATAATCGGCGAAGGTTATCTGGCGGCTTTCGCCAAAACTGTTCATTGCCGCCTTGAGGTCTAGCCCCGAGGCAATCAATTCCTTGTAGCGGGGACTGGCCTTAATGGCCTTGTCGAGCTGCGCCTCGAAACCGTCCGGGTCGCTATTGCGCCACTGGTCGCGGAACTTCGGCTGCATGTACGCCAGGTGGTCCTGCAGGGCGCGCTCGGCGAGCTTCTGCAACTCGGGGTCGAGCGTGGAGTAGATCCGCAGGCCGCTCTTGTCGATGTGGTAGTCGTTGCCCTTGGCGTCACGCTTCCCGTCGAGGATGGCCTCGACCTCGAGGCGGACGCGATCGCTGAAGTAGGTCGACTGCCCGCGCGAGGTCTCCTTGGTCTCCCGCACCACGAGGGGCAGGGCGCGGAGGCTGTCGAGGGTCGCGATCGGTAGGAACCCCTGCTCCGCCATGCGGACCATCACGAGGTTGCGGCGCTTCAGCGAGGCCTCCGGGTGCCACACGGGGTGGTAGCTCGAGTTGGCTTTTAGCATCCCTACCAACACGGCCGCCTGCTCTGTCTTGAGCGCGAGGGGCTCCACGTCGAAGAAGCGCCGCGAGGCCAGCTTGACGCCGTAGATGTTTTCGCCGAAAGGCACCGTATTCAGGTACAGCGTCAGCAGCTCATCCTTGGTGTACTCCTTCTCGAAGCGCTTGGCCGTGATGGCCTCTTTGATCTTCGTGACCACGAGCGAAAATTTCCCGCCGCCCGCGCGGGGGAAGTGGTTCTTGGCCAACTGTTGCGACAGCGTCGACCCGCCGCCCTGCTCCTCCTGCCGCAACAGTCCCGAGTAGACCACGGCCCGCGCCGTGGCCTGCCAGTCGATCCCGCTGTGGGTCGTGAAGCGCTCATCCTCCGTCGCGACGAGGGCGTCTTTCAGGACCTGAGGGATGGCCTTCCCGTCTATCGACTCCCGGTTCTGGTCGAAGTAGCGCGCGATGTAGTTGCCGTCGCGATCGAGCAAATAGGATGCCTCCGGGGTCTCGACGTTCTTGACCACCTCCCGACTCGGAATCTTCCCGAAGCTCCCCGTATACACCAGCGTGATGAACGTCGCTACCGCGAGCACGCACGCCAGCAGTGGTAGGCCGACGAGCGTACCGCTCCAGAACACCGCCGGGTGCCGCCGACGATAGTCGTTGATGCGGGTTTTGGCGGAAGCCGCCCGTGCCGTGACGCCCGTGCTAAACGCCTCCCATCTCGCCTGCCAAGTGTCCGCCATACCGCCACAAAGAACGCGCTCAGAAGCTATTCAGGTGCGACGGCTCTGTCAGCCACCGGATGGGTTCGTTCGACCACCTGCCCGGCGATCAGCCGGGGAGAGGCTGGCGCGACCGTAGCTCTGGGCGCGCGCCACCCCGGTTGCGTCGGGCAGGCCAGTTGCTCGAGCACCTGCTCGCTCGGCGTCGGGAAGTCACCCGCGAGATACTCGGCGTAGCGCGGGTCCTCGTGGAGACCATGCATGAACTCGCCGAAGATCGGCAGCGCCATATTGGCGCCCTGGCCGTACTTAATCGACCGGAAGCGTACGGCCGGACTCTCGGCCCCCGTCCAGACGCCCGCCAGCAGTTTTGGCGTGAAGCCGATGAACCAGCCGTCGGAGTGGTTCTGCGAGGTTCCCGTCTTCCCGGCGATCTTGCCGTCGAGCTTGTATCGCCAGCGCAGGCGGCGCCCGGTACCGTCGTCGACGACGCTCTCGAGCATCCCGCGCATGAGGTCGGCGTGGTCCTGCGTGAGGACCTGGTTCTCCTCGGTGGGGCTGGGGATTTGGTAGGTGTAGACTACCTCGCCGTCGCGGTCCGTGATGCGGTCGATGTAGCGGAGCTTGACCTTTTGGCCGCGATTAGCGAACACGCTGTAGGCCTGCACCATGTCGTGGAGGCTCAGATCGCCTGCGCCCAGTGCGATCGCGGGCACGGTCGGGATCTCGTGGTCGATCCCCATGCGGTGCGCGAGGTCGACGACGTTCTGCGGGCGCGCCTTCATGATGAGCTGCGCGGAGATCGTATTGAGCGACTTCGTGAGCGCGCCACGCATGTTGTAGCTCCCGCCGTAGTTGTTCTCCGAGTTGCGCGGGCGCCAGTACTCGTAGCGGGCGTACGTGCGGCGGTAGTTGCCCCAGTACTGGCAGGGGTCGATGCCCTGCTGCAGGGCCGCGGCGTAGAGGATGGGTTTGAACGTCGACCCCACCGAGCGCCGCGAGCGCACCTTGTCGTACTTGAAGTATTCGTGGTTGGTGCCCCCAACCCAGGCCCGGATGGCGCCCGTACTCGGCTCCACGGCGAGGAAGCCAGAGTTGAGGATCCCGAGGTAGTAGGCGACGCTATCGGCCGGCGACATTTCGACATCCTTCTCGCCGGTGGTGGCGACGTCGTAGACCGTCATGTGGACGGGCACCTGCATGACGCTGTCGATATCGCTTTCGCTAAAACCTGCCCGCCGTAAGCCGCGGAATCGGTCACTTTGCTGGAGGGCGCGCGTGTAAACCGCGTCGACCTCCCAGGGCTTCTCGCCCTCGCCGAGCGACTGGTAGAACTGTTGCTGCAACTCGATGAGGTGATTCTTGACCGCGGTCTCGGCGTACTGCTGCATGCCGGCGTCGATGGTGGTGTGGATGTTGAGTCCGTCGCGGTAGATGTCGTAGGCCCGGCCCTCCGGATGCTCCAGACCCGCGAGGATAGTCTTGAGCTCGAGGCGGGCGTTTTCACGGAAGTGGGTGGCCGGACCGACGTTGTGTTCGTCGCGCTGGTAGCACACCTGAAGGGGGCGCTCCTGGGCGTCGAGCATTTCGAGGGGCGAGATGTAGCCCTGGTCGGCCATGAGGCGGAGCACGAGATCGCGGCGACGCTGGGCGTTGGCGGGTTGGCGCAAGGGGTCGTAGGAGTAGGTGGCCTTCAGGCTTCCGACGAGGGTTGCCGCCTCTTCGACGCTGAGCTGCTGAGGCGTCTTGGAGAAGTACCGCTTGGCGGCCACGCCGATGCCGAAGGTGTTGTCCGGGAAGGGCACCGTATTGAGGTACATCGTGAGGATGGCGTCCTTGGAGTGGAGGCGCTCGATGTGGCGCGCGATGAGGACTTCGCGGATCTTGTTGATGACGAGGCTGTAGGTCGGGTCCTCGTGGCGGCGGACGCGGGGGAAGAGATTCTTCACGAGCTGCTGCGAGATGGTTGACCCGCCGCCGCCTGATTCGTCGCCGCCGAGGATTGTCCGGAAGCCGACGCGCCCCCAGGACATCAGGTCAATGCCGTCGTGTTCGAAGAAGCGCGCGTCTTCGGTCGCGACGAGGGCCTGGATGAGCACCTCAGGGAGGTCCTCGCGGCTCACCTCCACGCGCTCGTCGATGAAGTACTTACCGAGTTGAACGCCGTCGCTACTCACGACGCGGGAGGCCTCGTTGTTGATGATGTTGCGGAGCTCGGAGTCGCTCGGGAGCGGACCGTACACCCCGTCCTCGAAGACGGCGACGACCCCGGTGACGGCGATGGCTGCGAGGATGACCGACGCAAAGAGCGTATACCGGAGGAGCTGCCTCGCGACGGGATACGACCGGAGGGTAGAGTGGGGCAATTGGGAGTGCTTTGGGTAAGTCCCAAAACAACGCTCCCGACATATGTCACGTTCGGTTCTGCCCCAAGGGGGGTACCTTATTAACACGGCTAAACGGGGCGATTAACACTCGGTTAGCGCTAGATTCACAAGGGCTTATGCAAAGGGCTCGCCGCCGGGCCCGGAGTGGTGGCCTACTCTGGCAAACCGTTGTGGTTGCTGGTGTAAATGTACACGCACATCGCTACGAAGAGCAGCAGGAAGATGAAGAAGCCTGCGAAGAGCCAGCCTTTGAGGCCCGCATTGCGGATGTCGTCGGACATGTGGAGGAACGTTTTACGGCGGCCAAGGTAGGACGCAAGGGACGCATCCGGGATATCCCAAATCGGGGGTTGAAAATCCGGGGGATCGTGTTTCCTTTGCGGTCTTACCAAAAGGCAAGTAAAATGTCAGATGTCGCTGCCCGCGTTCACAAAATCATAATCGACAAGCTCGGCGTCGATGAGAAGGACGTCACCCGTGAAGCCAACTTTACCAACGACCTCGGTGCGGACTCGCTCGACACCGTGGAGCTCATTATGGAGTTCGAGAAAGAGTTCGAGATCTCGATCCCCGACGAGCAGGCCGAGAACATCCAGACCGTCGGTCAAGCGATCGACTACCTCGAGAAGAATCCCGCGGCCTAGACCCGCAGTAGCTCAAGACTCCGCTCGCGAGTCGGATGGACGGCCAGCCGGGCGATAGCGCTCCGTTGGCCGTCCTTATTTATGCGCGCATCGGTTTTCGCGACGCCCGTCCCTACATTGTCCCGCATGAAGCGCATCGTCATCACGGGCATGGGAGCCCTCACGCCCATCGGCAACTCCGTGGCGGAGTTCAGCAAAGGCCTCCAGGCCGGTACGCCGGGGGCGGCCCCGATCACCCTCTTCGACGCGACTGCCTTCCGGACGAAATTTGCCTGTGAGGTAAAGGCCTTCGACCCGACCCTCACCATCGACAAGCGCGAGGTGCGCCGCATGGACCGCTTCACGCAGCTCGCCATGGCCTCCACGCACGAGGCCTTGCTGGCGGCGGGGCTCGCGGACGGCAACCACGGTATTGACCCGGCGCGCATCGGGGTCATCTTCGGGTCGGGCATCGGGGGTCTCGCCACTCTCCAAGACGATATCGAGGAGAACACCGGCCGCCCGGATCCGCGCTACAACCCCTTCATGATCCCGAAGATGATCATCGACATCGCCGCGGGGTTAATCTCGATGCGATACACCTTCACGGGCATCAACTTCGGCACCGTGAGCGCGTGTGCGACCGCTAACCACGCCATGATGTGCGCCTGTGACGCGATCAAACTCGGCAAGGCCGACGTCGTCGTGACCGGTGGTGCAGAGTCGGCGATCACGCGCACGGGCGTCGGAGGCTTTGGCTCCATGAAGGCGCTCTCGGCCCGCAACGAGGCTCCGGCCACGGCGAGTCGCCCTTACGACGCCGAGCGCGATGGATTCGTCCTCGGCGAAGGTGCCGGCACCCTGATCGTCGAGGAGTACGAGCACGCCAAGCGCCGCGGCGCCAACATCCTCGCGGAAGTGGTCGGGACGAGCGCCACGGCCGACGCCCACCACATCACCGCGCCACACCCCGAGGGCGAGGGCGC
This sequence comes from Saprospiraceae bacterium, assembly GCA_041744755.1. Classification (GTDB taxonomy): domain Bacteria; phylum Bacteroidota; class Bacteroidia; order Chitinophagales; family Saprospiraceae; genus CALDTK01. Next base: position 22,799 of record JBGTKC010000174.1, on the reverse strand, counting down.
GCGCCGCGCGATGAAGCTGGCCCTGGCCGAAGCTGGTCTTCAGCCGGTGGACGTCCACTACCTCAACACCCACGGCACCTCTACCCCCCTCGGCGACATCGCCGAGCTCAAGGCCGTGCGCCAGGCATTTGGAGATGCGGCCTTCGGACTCAACATATCTTCGACCAAGTCGATGACTGGTCACCTGCTAGGCGCGGCCGGCGCGATCGAGGCGATCGCCTGTGTGCTCGCCATCCGCGAGGGCTTCGTCCCGCCGACCATCAATCACTTCACCGACGATCCCGACATCGACCCCCGGTTCCGCCTAACCTTCAATGAGGCGGAGCAGCGGCGGGTGGATGTGGCGCTGAGTAATGGATTTGGGTTCGGTGGACACAATGCGGTGGTGGTGCTGAAAAGGGTGTAACTCTTTCGAGCGGGCGCCGCGCTTCGCTGCCTAAATAGGCGCCTCGCTGGACGGGTCGGCTCGATCCGTCCAGCCCATCTAGCGCGGTGCTCATCCGGGCCTAGTCGCACGTTTAGGCCACTAGGTCGCCCCCTCAGCGAGCGAAGCTCGCGGCCTCCCCGACCGTTCCCTCACCCACTCCCGCCACACCCTAGCTAATCCTTTTTGGGTACACGCCCCCGGATACTTTCGTAGCGTCACCCTTTAGGATGGTTCACTATGAAGTCTAAGCGCCCCTCGCCGAGCACCGCACCGAATGAGCTCGCCCGCCGATACCAACGCAGTTTAGCCGCGGCTTGCGCCCCCGATTTCGACGAGCGCGCCTACCTAGATATCGTGGCGCACTACCGCGAGCGCATGATGGGTGAGGAGGCCCTGAAGGTGGCCGAGACCGGCCTCCAGCACTTCCCCTTCGCCGTCGAACTCTACCTCGCGAGGGCAGCCGTACTCTGCGACCTGCACCTCTTTGACGACGCCCTCGAGACCCTGACCGCTGCGGAGACCTACCGCCGCGGCATGCCCGAGATCACGATCCAGCGCGCCAAGACCCTCGCCGGACTCGGGAAGCACGAGGAAGCCTTCGGGGTACTCGACGACCTCGACGAACTGCGCGATCCGAAGTTGCGCAGCGCGATGGCCGTGGCGGAGTCGATCATCTTCGAGCAGATGGGCCGCTACGCCGACATGTACTTCTTCCTCGCACAGGCCCTGCACGAGTGGCCAACCAACTTGGAGGCGCTCGCCTTGCTCTGGATCAGCACGGAACTCACGGGCCGCCACGCACAGACCGAGGAAATCTGCGCCGACATCGTCCGCGACCACGCATACTGCAGTCGCGCGTGGTACAACCTCGGCCACGCGCGCTACGCCCAGGGCAATACCGATCCCGCCCTCAGCGCCTTCGAGTATGCCTACATCATCGACCCGCGCTACGAGCACGCCTACCGAGAGGCCGGGGAAATCTGCTACGAGACAGAGCAGTTCGCCCGCGCCGTGGACATCTACGAGGTGATGCTAGAGTACATCAACGGCGACAATGAGGTCTTGCTGCGCCTCGGGCAGTGCTACCTCCATACCGAGGCCTTCACGCAAGCGCGCCTGTGCCTCAACCGTGTCCTCACGCGGACGCCGGAGCACGACGAGGCCCTCTACTACCGCGGACTGTGTTACGCCGCGGAGCAGCGGTGGGTCCCGGCGATCAAATCCTACCGCGCCGCCATCCGCGTGAATCGCCGCGTCGAGCGCTACGCGTTTTCCCTGGCCGAGGCCATGGTCCAGATCGGCGATACCGACGGGGCGGAAGCGGCGTTCACGCTGAGCTGCGAGATCGCACCGGAGGTCAGTGGCTTCTGGTTGGCGCACGTGGCGCTCCTGATCGACCACGACCGGGGGATGGAGGCGCTGATGGTCTTGGACGAGGCCGAATTGTACACTTACGGACCGGAGTTGCGGTACGCACGCGTGGCGGTGTTCATGATGCTCGGTCGGGAGGCCGAGGCGCTACGCCTGCTCGCGGAGGTGCTGCCGGATGAGTGGGAAGCGCGAAATTCTCTGTTTGACATCGCGCCACATCTGTCGAACCACGACCTTGTGTTGCAGGTGATCAAGTGCTTCGCGTAGGCGTGAAGTAAGCTTTTGCCCCAGTTGCGGATACGCGCGAGCGATGCCTTACGTGGCCCGAATATGGCTGTCGCGCGCCTATTATGGTCCACTCGCATCTCTGGTCCCGCGCTTCACTCGCGCTCGTCTCGCTGGCGCCGACGATCGTGGCCTGCCGCGAGGAGTCGTTCGAACTCCTCTGGCGCAACCCGCTGACCTTCTCCACTACAGACGAGGCGCTAATCGGCGACCGCCTCCTCGAGGCTGACTAGCGCAATGCCAACGCCTTGTTGATCAGCCCCACGGACCCCGGCTACCGCGCCGAGGCCGACGACTAGATCGCACCGCTGCTCCATCAACTCGTGGATCAGGGCGCCGTGGCGCGCCGCGATAGCTTCTCCTGGCGCGTACACCTCTTGATGGACACGGCGGCGCACGGCTATACTCTACCGGGTGGACACATCGTCTTGCCTATTGGCTTACTGCATGCCTTGCGCAACGAGGCTGAACTGGCGGGTGTACTCGCGCGGGAGATTTCACCGATCGAGAGTGCCGCGGCAATGGCGGCCCTGGAGCCATTGGTGGACGACACCGTCGTGTTCGGCGATATTTTGCTTGACACTCTCATAATCTACGGGAAGATGATTCGGCTGTTGCCAAAACTCAACCACACCACAGAGGAGCTGGCGTTGGCGGATAGCCTAGCGGCGGTTCTCGTGTGTCCGACCAACCACCTGCACGAGGCCATTCCTGCGGCGATGCAGTGGCTTGCCGCCAAAACGTCTTACCGTGAGGCGCGGCCGGCGGGTGGCAAGTGGATCATGCTTTTTCAGGATCGCGTCTTCGACTGCATAGGGACCGACAGCACTTACGTGTAGCGCTACCAGGGCGTTTAACGTCGGGCAATCCCTCACTAAATTCAAAGGCCTGCGGCTATCCGGCCGGGTAAAGTGGCCGCGGCCTGTTACCCCGCCACGATGACGCGTTCGACCGGGTGCCGACTCTGCTTGTACGCAAACAGCGCCGCCCCAACGGCTCCAGCCTCATTCTCGTACTCTGCCGGCACGATTGGCACAGCCGTATCGAGCGTGTGCTTGAAGAAGTCGAAGTGCTTCGAGGCACCACCGCCGAGTATAAAGAGATCGGGCGACAGCACCCGCTCTAATTGGCTCAAGACCTCCCCGAAGCGGTGGCCCCACTCCTCCCACTCGAGGGCGAGCGTCTTGCGGGTCTTGGAACTCGCGTAGTGCTCGGCCTTCATACCGTTGGGCATGTAGATGTGTCCGAATTCCGAGTTAGGCACCAGCACGTCGTCGATGAATAGCGCCGAGCCAATCCCGGTGCCGATCGTGAGGAAGACCGTGACCCCGGTGGCGTGCTGCGCCGAACCGAAGGTCGCGCTGGCGAGCCCGGCCGCGTCGGCATCATTGAGCACGAAGACGCGCTTGCCGCAGACCCGCGAGAAGGTGTCCGCCACCGAAGTCCGGATCCAGTCGGGACTGATGTTGGCGGCCGAGAGCGCTACCCCCTTCCGGATAATCGCCGGGAAGCCCACGCCTACGCAGTCCCCCTCATACTCGAACAAATAGTACAGTTCACGGAAGGCCTCGGCGATCGCCCCCGGAGTAGCCGGCTGGGGCGTAGGTACGCGCAGGCGCTCGGTAAGCAACTTACCGGTCGCCACGTCGACGATCGCGCCTTTGATACCGGTCGCGCCAACGTCGATGCCGAGGATGTGCAGGGGGTCACTCATGGGGGGGAAGGTAGGGATGACGGACGAGGGGACAGAGGATGATGGACAATCGAAAATGGATGCTATACAATGGACTTACCCGTCCTCGGCGGGTCACCTGGTTGTCTATTGTCCATTGTCCATGGTCTCCCAGTCCTAATCGATAATCCGCATCCGCATCGTCACGTCCTCCACGGGCCTGTCACCCGCTGCGGTCTTGGCGCCGGCGATCTTGTCGATCACGTCGAGGCCCTCGACGACCTGGCCGAAGACGGTGTACTCGGCGTCGAGGAAGGGGACGCCACCATTGGCCATGTAGGCCTCGCGGGTCTCGGGGGTGTAGCGGACGTTCTTCATGCTCTCGGTGCGCTTGAGCTCCTGCTCGGTGACGGGCTTGCCGGACACGATGTAGAACTGCGAGCCGCTCGAGGCCTTGGCGGGGTTCATCTGGTCGCCGAGGCGCGCCGCGGAGAGAGCGCCCTTGACGTGGGCGAGTTCGGGGGTGAACTCGGCATCTACGGTGTAGCCGGGTCCGCCGCTGCCGAGTTGGGCACCCGGTCCGGCGCCGCGGCTGTTGGGGTCACCGCCCTGGAGCATGAAGCCGTCGATGACGCGGTGGAAGATGAGGTCCTCGTAGAAGCCGTCCTCGACGAGCTTAATAAAATTATCGCGGTGTTTCGGGGTTTGGTCGCTGAGTTTGACGAGCATTTTGCCGAAGGGGGTGGTGATCTCTACCATACAAGCTAGGGGTCCGATGATTTGGAGGCGCTGGGTATCGACGCCGGTACGGCGTTTGCCCTGGGCGCGCAAGGTTACGAGGTAATTGCCGCTGGTTACGTAGCGGTGTTGCGGTTCGGCTTCTTCGCTGGTGGCGCCGTCGCCGAAATCCCAGAAGTAGGTCTGGGCCTTCTCAGACGCGTTCTCGAAGCGCACCGTGGCGGGCGCGGTTTTGTCGGGGGCGTCGACGGCGAAGCGGGCCGTCGGGCGGCCGCAGGCGACGAAGATGCTGATGGCCGCGAGGGCGGCAGCGGGTTTTGGCGAAAGCCGTACAAGTGAAAGTGCAGACATAACAAGAGAAAGGGCTAGCTAGACGAACGACGCGCTAATCGATAGTAATGCGCATGTAGACATCCTCGCGGGGGCGATCGAGGCGATCCCTATCGACCGCCGCAATCTTGTCGATCACGTAGCGGCCCTCGACCACCTCCCCGAAGGCCGTGTAGCCGCCGTCGAGCTGCGGGGCGCCACCGTCCTTGCGGTAGCGAGCCCGCTCTTCGTCGGTGACGGTAGCGCCGTAGTTGGCCAACATCTGATCGAGCATGTCATCGGTGATCGGCTGGCCGGCTACGATGAAGAACTGCGAACCGTTGGAGCGCTTGTCGGGGTTGACGGGGTCTCCGAAGCGGGCTGCCGCCAAAACCCCACGCAGGTGTGGCGCGCCGATCTCCGCGGGGAGCGTGTAGCCAGGTCCACCCTCCCCGAGCGGCACCTGTGGCGCCGCCCCTCGCGAATCAGGATCGCCACCCTGGATCATGAAACCCGGTACCACGCGGTGGAAGAGAAGACTGTCGTAAAATCCGGCCTCGACGAGCTTCAAAAAATTATCGCGGTGGACGGGCGTCGAGTCGTAAAGCAGCACGCGCATTTCCCCGAACTCCGTCGTGATGCGGACGTAGCTGCGGCCATCGCCCTGGCAGCTGAATCCCAACCCTACCAGAAGCGCGACACACAGTGCGTACGCTACTCCGCGGCCGCGTCTTGCGGCAACTCGGCCTGCGCGTCGAAGGCTTCCCATGTCTCGAAGTATTGGATGACGTGCGATTTGAGCAGGCGCTCCTGGGCGGCCTCGCCCTTGATCTCGACGTTGCGAAGCGGGCGGTAGTGCGGCCAGCCGTCGGCGTCGCGGTGGGTGAATTCGTAATAGCCGGCTGGCGCCAAAACTTCACACGTGCCTACGTGCATGAGGTCCTGCTTCTCTTCCTTGGTGAAGGTCTTGCGCCAGATCCCGAGCTCCTGCACGCCGATCATCATCAGGACGGCCTGGAGGTCGGGCAATCGATCGTGTCGCAAGCTGTCCTTGACGAAGTGGCGCACGCGCAGCCAGGCGAAGTCGATTTCCCAGTCTTGCATTGTGGCGGTGAAGGTAGGGCGGGAGCGCCGGCGATACATTTGTCCCATGCGCGCTACCCTACTCCTCGGCATCTCCGTCTGTTTCGCCGGCGCCTGCCGCCCGCAACTCCTCACCTACCAGCAGCCGAGCCCGGTGGACACGGAGACGCGACCCGTGCGACTGCTCGCCGATACCACCTTCATGACGGCGTCTGGGGTTTTGGCGAAAGCCGACTTCCCGGGAGCGCGGCTGGCAAGCTTCACGGAAGTACCAGACACTGTCGGGCAGACCGCCACCCTTTTCCTCGCCGAAATTCCGGCGGAGAACCAGCCCATCAACGCCAGTCCCTGGTTCGCCTTCCACCTCTCGGCCCCGACCGAGCGCGAGATCACCGTGCGGCTCACCTACCCCACCGGCACCGGCAATCGCTACCTCCCGAAAACCGCGCCGCGTATTAGTGGACCTTACACCTACTTACCGACCGCCAGTTTCGACACGACCGCGAATACGAACGACGTGCGACTCACGGTCGGTCCGGCGGGCATGTACCTCAGCGGCCAGGAGATCATCAACACCGACAGTACGCGGCGCTACATAGCCGGACTGGTACGCGCCAATCCAGAGCTGCGGTGGGACACCATCGGGCAGAGCCGCCTCGGCCGCCCGATCTGGAAGCTCGACACCGGCACTGACGACCGGGACCGACGCCCGACCGTGATCATCTTCACGCGCCAGCACCCGCCGGAGGTGACTGGGTTCATGGCCTTCCAGAGCTTCATCGAGCGCGTCTTCGCCGATGACGCCCTAGCGCGCGGCTTTCGCCAAAACCACCGGATCATTATCTTCCCGACCGTCAATCCAGACGGCGTCGACGAGGGCCACTGGCGCCATAACGCCGGCGGCATCGACCTCAATCGCGACTGGGGCTTCTACCGCCAGCCGGAGGTGCGCCAGATCGTGACCTGGCTCCAGGAGCACACCACGCAGGAGCAGGTGGTCTGGGGGATGGACTTCCACTCCACGCAGTACGACGTGCTCTACACGCACGATCCCGACAAGGTCACCTTCAAGGGTGCCGACAAATTGGACGCTTGGACGGATGGCCTCAACGCTTTCGTGGCCGAGCGCTACGCCCCGCCCTATACGCCGGCGCGCACGAAAGCCGACTATTACTACCCCGTGCTCGGGCAGGACACCCTGCGCATCGAGGCCGAGGCCATCGGCCGGCCGACGAGCGCGAGTTGGATCGCGAGCCACTACAAAGCCGTCGGAGTGACCTACGAGGTCAGCGACGAGCAGGACCGGGCTTTCGTCCGCGAGAAGGCCGAAAAGGCGGCGGAGCTTTGGATGGGGGTGTTGCGGTAGGGTTGCGGAGGGCGGATGCTGGGAGCCGAAGGCTCTGCGTCGAGCGTATATATCTGATGACGGAATCGCGAAGATATTGCGATCATATCAACCGAAATTTAGTGCCCAAATTTTCGTCACTAAATTTTCGCGATGTACTTTACGCGGATGGACAGAACCCCAAACCCCTTCCGCTTCGGCACTTCACTCACACGCGAGGACCTGGTCGACCGCGTTGAAGAGGTCCAGAACGTGACGCAGACCCTCCTCGATGGCGCAAGACTATTCGTGATCGGTCCAAGGCGGTTCGGGAAGACCTCTATCCTAAATGTGGCGAAGGCCGAAGCATCCGCAAAGGGGGTGCCTACGGTACTCGTTAACGCAGAGGCGACGCTCACCCTCAATGATCTAGCGGGCGAACTTGTGGCTGCGATCGCGAATGCGCTGCCGTTGGGCTTGAAGGAGAGGAGCCTAAGAGTTGTAGAATGGTTTGCCGCACTGCGGCCACACGTCACCTACGAGCCGACGACAGACTCGATTTCGGTGGGCGTGACCCCGATCAACCCCGATAAAGACACGCCCAGTCTTGTCGAGGTGCTCGGGCGCGCGAATGCAATAGCCCAGGAGCGCGGGATTATCATCGGGATCATCATTGACGAGTTCCAGGAGATTTCGCGGCGCGAAGGAATTGCTGCGGAAAAACAACTCCGGGCCTGCGTCCAGGAGCACAGACATCTCGCTTACGTTTTCGCCGGTTCGGATACGACCATGATGGCGGCAATGGTTACGCAATACAAGAGACCCTTTTACCGCCTGGGGGACACGCTCATGTTAGGCGAGATTCCGGCTGCCGACATGATCGAGTTCATTCAAAATTCGTTTGTTAATAGCGAGGTCTCAATATCAGGAGCCGTTTGCGAGCTTATCCTCCGCGAGTGCGGTGGTGTACCGTACAATATTCAAAAGCTCTGCTACCGCACCTACAGTAGCGTGATGCTAAAGGGTCTAGAGACGGTGGACAGCCAGGTGGTGGAGGATGCGATCAACAGTATCGTCCAAGGCGAGGCACTCATCTACCAAACCCTGTTCAGGACCCAACCACTCAGCCGGCGGAAAATCCTCAGCGCGCTGGCCGATCCCCGATTGAGTAAACTTTCTCCAGCCTTATTAGCGAGAGCTACCAAGAGCCCCGACAGTACCATCCGATCGGCACTGAAGATCTTAGTGGCGCAGGATATACTGCGACCAGCGCTTACTTTTAAAGATCACGTATTTGTAGATCCATTTTTCGCTCTATTTATCAATGGGGATTATAGCGTTTAGTCGCCCGGGGTAAATCCCTGCTTCCAAGAATTATCCTGTCTCCTCTGGCTGTCTCCTCTAGCGCTTCTCAGTTTCCCGACCCCAGACAAAACCGCACCACCGTCCGCCCCACCGCACTCTCGATCTCCGGTTTCGAACCGTGTTTCTCCAAGATCTTCTTCACGATATCTAACCCCATCCCCGTCCCCTCGCCCACGGGCTTGGTCGTAAAAAAGGGACTAAAGATTTCCTCGCGGTAGGCCTCGGGGATACCCGGGCCGTTGTCCTCGATCTCGACGCAGACGCCGTTCCGGATGCAGCGCGTGCGGATGGTCACGGTCGGTTCGCCGGCGGGCGCGTCCGCGGCGGCGTCGATGGCGTTGTCGATCAGGTTGGTGTACACCTGGTTGATCTGCCCGCCCCAGGCTGTGACCAGCGGTAGGGTCGTGTCGAACTCCTTGACCAGCCTCACGCTCTTGCTCTTGAACTTGTGCTTCAGCATCACGAGTGTCGTGCGCAGGCCCTCGTGAACGTCTAGAGCTTGCGGACCGGCGGCGCGGTCCATGTGGGTGTAGCTCTTCACCGAGCCGACCAGCTCCGAGATGCGACTGGCGCCGTCTTTGATCTCGGCGGTGAGGACCTCCATCTCGATATTTTTGGCCACCCAGTCCATCAGGTCGGCGATGCTGCGCCCGTCTACAATCTCGTTGATCTTGTCGAGGTGCTGAGGCGCGAAGCGCGCGCTCACGAGCGACTCCACGATCGCGTCGCGCACCGGCACGTCGTGATCCCCGAGCCAGTCCTCGATCGCCTCGGCGGCGTCGAGCCGGTCCATCGTGGTGCGGAGGTCGTCTCCCGAAAGGTGCCGCAGGCGCTCGAAGATTACCCCGTTGACGGCGTCCACCTCTTCGGGGGTCGCCTGCATAAGCATGATCCGCTTAAAGGATTCGGGCTTCGAGTGCAGCTGCCGGTAGAGCGCCTCCGCACTTCGCGCTACGGCGGCGGCTGGGTTATTGAGCTCGTGCGCGAGCCCCGCCGAGAGTTTGCCGAGGCTCATCATCTTCTCGTCCTGCGCGCGGCCCTCCGAAAACTCGCGGATGCGGTCGCTCATCGTCGCTACGAGGTTTTGCACGAGCTGGTAGCTGACCTGCACCATCTCCGTGTAGCAGCGCTTATCCAACTGCAACACCACCGTCTCCTCCACGGCGCGGACGTTGCCGAGGGTCACGGTCATGCGGCTGAACGGCAGCACGCCCATCGTCTCCCCCGGGAGGCTGTCCCCGAGGTCCTTGAAACCCTTGTTGTTCTCAAGCGTGAACTTGACCCGTCCGCTCACGATGATGGACATCGCCCTTACCGGGTCGCCGGCCCGCTTGATGACGGCGTGCTCGGCGTAGCGCAGGCACTCGGCGTGGGCCACGAACCACTCGATCGCTCCGCGGTCGACGTCGCGGAAGATCGAGAAGCCGGCCAGCGTCTCCGCGATGCCGGCCGGCATGGCCTCGGGTAGGACGCAATGCGCTTCTAGTTGGTCGGCGACGGACATGGCGTGGGGGTTTACGAAAGAACCCAAGCCCCGTTCCCTCGGTTGTAGCCGGTAGATCCCCTACAAACCTGCGTCTTGACCGAGACTACCTCACGTACCACTGCCCTCGCGACGCAGTACATCGCCGTCCGGCAGCGGAGCTTAGACATTTGCGCGGAACTCCACCCGGAAGATTTCGTACCGCAACCGACGCCCGACGTGAGTCCACCGAAGTGGCACCTCGCGCACTCCACTTGGTTTTTCGAGACTTTCATCCTCCAGCCGCACGACGAGAGCTACGTGCCGTACGACGCGGCCTTTGCTTATCTCTTCAACAGCTACTACGAGGCCGCCGGTCCGCGGATTTTGCGCACGCAACGCGGCAACATGACGCGCCCGACGACCGCCGAGGTCTACGCCTACCGCGCTCACGTGGACGAGGCGATGCAGGAGCTGTTTTGCCGAAAGGCCGACGATGAAGCCTTCCGGGATTTGGTCACGCTGGGTCTCCACCACGAGCAGCAGCACCAGGAGTTGCTGATCACGGATATCCTCTACATCCTCGGCCACAATCCGCTGTTCCCGGCTTTCGCCAAAACCGATTTCCTCGGTGCCGATGCGCACCTGAGTACGCCCCTCGCCCTCGCGCTCGCCCCGGTCGTGTGCTGGGTCGACATCCCGGCCGACATTTACGAGATCGGCCACAAAGGCTCCGGCTTCTCTTTCGACAACGAACTCGGGCGACACCGGGTCTTCCTCGAGGCCTACGCCATCAGTCAGCAGGTCGTGACCGTGGCGGAGTACCTGGAGTTCATGCAGTGCGGCGGCTACGAGACCGTCGACCTCTGGCTCTCCGAGGGTTGGGCTTTCGCCCAAACCTTGGACCAACAAGCCCCGCTGCACTGGCACCTCCGCGACGGGGACTGGTGCCAGTACACCCCGGCCGGCCTGGAGCCCCTGCGCCTCGACGCCCCGGTTACGCACGTAAGCTACTACGAGGCCGACGCTTACGCCCGCTGGATCAGCGCGCGCCTCGCCACCGAATTCGAGTGGGAGGTCGCGCACGACGAGCTCGACTGGGGCCAGGTGTGGGAGTGGACCAGCTCCGCCTACGGCCCGTACCCCGGGTTCGCGACCGCGGCGGGTGCCCTCGGGGAGTACAACGGGAAGTGGATGGTGAACCAACAGGTCTTGCGCGGCGCTTCCGTAGCCACGAGCCCCGGGCACTCCCGACCCACGTACCGCAACTTCTTCCACGCCGAGAAACGCTGGCAGTATACCGGGATCCGCCTAGCTCGAACCCTTTAGCACCCGGCGTCTGGCCTCTACAGATGGAGACGAAGAATGAATCGGCGAACCGCGTCCAGGTCGATCGCGGAGGCGAGTTCGCTAGGCACGTACAGGAGGGCCTCACCGCGGACCAGGCGCACCTGTCGAGCCGCTTCATCTACGACGAGCGCGGCTCGCGGCTCTTCCAGCGCATCATGGCCCTCGGGGAGTACTACCTCACGCGCGCGGAATTCGAGATCTTTACGTCGCACGCCCCCGAGATCGCGCTGGCCTTCGCGAGCGGCGGCAAACGCATTGAGCTTGTAGAACTCGGCGCAGGAGACGGATCGAAGACCAAGCTCCTGCTGGAGGCACTCGTCGCTCTTGGCGCGGATTTTACCTACCGACCGGTAGACATCAGCGCCGACATACTGGAGGTGTTGAGGGGTGACCTCCGCGAGACGCTCCCCGGGGTGCGCGTCGAGCCACTGGTGGGCGCCTACCGCGACGTGCTGGACGCTCTGCCCGCGGCGGCGAACGTGAAGCGCGTGGTGATCTTCCTCGGCAGCAACATCGGCAACTTCGACTTCGCGGGGGCAGAGGCCTTCGTAGGCACGCTCGGGGCCCGGCTCGCGCCCGGGGATCAATTCTTCGTCGGCGTGGACCTCCGCAAAAACCCACGTCGGATCCTCGCGGCCTACGATGACGCAACCGGCGTGACGGCGGCCTTTAACCTCAACCTCCTCCACCGCCTCCGCAAGGATTTCGACGCCGAGCTCGAGCTCGGGGGCTGGGGATTTTACCCGACGTACAGCCCGGAGACCGGCGAGGTGCGTAGCTACCTCTACCCCGTCAGCGGTCCGCAGCGCATCCGCATCCCCGCCCTCGGCGTAGATCGGACCTTCCAGACGCACGAGACGATCCACACGGAGGTAAGCCGTAAGTATAGCTTGCCGGAGCTGCAGGTTTTGGCGAAAGCCGCAAACGCGGAGGTGACGCGGGAGTGGACAGACGGGAGGGGGCTATTTGTGGATGTGCTGATGGAAGTGGCGTAGGTCCTGTCGGACCGCCTACCGCCCCCTGAGCGCCCTCAAGCCCTCCGCTCGCGACGGGAATCCCGCGTCGAGGATCGCCAGGCCGAGCGCTACACCCTGCTCCCGCAGCCGCGCTACCTCCGCGAGCCGCAGTCGTCTGAGGTAGGCGCTCCACGTCGGGGACCCGAGCTCGGGGACCAGGGCCGTGAGGCCTCTCGGCTCCACGCCGATAGATCGCGCCGCACGCACCTCGTGTGCGTTCGGATCGCGAAACCCGCGACCGACCAGCATCAGGGTGCGCAGGCGCTCGGCGGGTTCGGGGGAGACTTGCGTCAGAACCTTCAGCGGCACCATGGCCGAGAAGTGTTGTCGGTGGGCGACGCCGCGCAGCAGGTACAGCAGGATGAGCCCGAAGCTCAGCGAGCTCGAGGCGTAGAAGCCGCGCAGGTGCAGCACCCCTACCCCACTGCTCTGCGCCACGACGAAGTTGTAGACCACGAAGCCGAAGTTGAACACCAGCAACACGACGAGTACGCGCTGGATGTGGCGCAGCTGCCGCACCCACCAATAATCCCAACGCTCCTCCCGCGGCCCGATCTCGCGCGTGCGGAAGCGGAGGTAGCGGTAGGCGGCCATCAGGTAGCCGAGGATGCTGGCCATGAAGATGAACTCCTCGAAGGTCGAAGCCGCGAACCCGAAGAGGAAAGGCCGCCGCAGGCCGTCGGCGCCGGTGAGGAGGCAGTAGAGGTAGTACAACACCTGCGAGACAGGGAAGACCGCGTGTTTGAGGTCGGTGCGCCGCAGTCGGTAGGCCGGGAAGAGCGAGAGCTTGACGTAGAAAAACCAGCTCGGTCCGATGGTCCACGTCAGCCAGATCGGGAGGTAGTGGAGGCGGGGGTGGAGGGCGGTGACGGCGAGGTGCTCGAGGATGAGGTCGGCGACGCACAACCCGAACGCAGTGAGCAGTAGCGCGAAGAAGAGATTAGCCGTGCGGTTGCCGGTTCGCTTGCCGAGGTACAGCAAGATCGTGGCCCCCGTCACGACCAACAGCCCGGCCTGGAGACCGGCGGCCAGTAAGTCGTATCGCGAGAGGTAACGGAGGTCCACCAAGGGATCGGCAAAGTAGGCGCTGTGGCCCGGGCGCCGAAAACCTTGTCTGTCCATGGCGTCTTTAGCTAGCATGGAGACGACCGGCTGGTGGGAACAGATCAAGGGTGTTTTCGCGAAGGCGGCCGACTCTTCCTCGAAGGATCCCGTCCTCCACACCACGCTCACGCGCCACAGGGATCACCAAGCCGAGTTCGAGATCTGGCGGGCCGGCGTGATCGCGCAGGGCATGCGGAATTGGCTCGGGGAGTCTTACGGGTACTACCTCCAGCACGATCGCCCCCCGACGGAGGCGATTGACTTCCTCGACACACCGAGTTCGAAGGGATTCGTCGTCCACTTCGCGGAGCTGCAGTACTCCTTGCACGAGGCGGAGATGTTCCAGCTGCTACTCCGCGAGCGCGTCCTGGCGCCCGGCCCCGACGGCGGGAAGCGCTACCGTACGCAGGTCGCCGACACGAAGACCTACCAAGAGGCCGACATGACCGCACGCACCGACCGCTACTACCTCAAGCCCGTGCTCGTCCCGCACGCCGATCCGGGAATCGCCGCGTCTCCGGACTCTTACACCGCCGACCAATTCGGGCAGGGGTTCGGCAACATCCTGATCGAGCTGTTGGTGAGGAACCGGGAGCCGTGGCGGCTGAGGTTCTCGGCGACCATCTACCATGATCGAGTGTACCAGGCGGCCGAAGGGTTTGGGGGATTGGTGGGCTTAATGACCAGGTAGGGAGTGAGTTAGTTTTGAGGTTTGGAAGGACCACTTTTTTGGATGGCCGTCCGTACGGGCATCCTATAACTCTAGCATTCAACCTTCAAAAATCTAGCAACTACTCCCACGCCACCCCCACCTTCCCCTCCGGCGTACTCGCCGTAATCGTCGCCCACAGCATATCCTTCAGCCGCTCCAACCCTCGACCGGTCACGGAGCTGATGAAAACGTGCGGCACGTCACCCGGCAGCAGCGCTTTCATCTCGCCCTCGAGCTCCTCGTCGATGAGGTCGGCCTTGGTGAGGGCCAGGATGCGGGGTTTGTGGAGCAGCTCCGGGTTGTAAGCTTCTAATTCGCGCAACAGGATGTCGTACGTTCCCGTGAAGTCGTCGTTGTCGACGCTAATTAAAAACAGCAGGGTCGCGTTGCGCTCGATGTGGCGCAGGAAGCGGTGGCCAATGCCCTTGCCCTCCGCGGCGCCTTCAATGATGCCCGGGATGTCGGCCACCACGAAACTCTTCGCGTCGCGGTACTGGACCACGCCTAGATTCGGGACGAGCGTCGTGAATGGGTAAGCGCCGATCTCGGGTTTGGCGGCCGTGATCACGCTCAACAACGTGCTCTTGCCGGCGTTCGGGAAGCCGACGAGGCCAACGTCGGCGATGACCTTGAGTTCGAGAACCTTCCAGGCCTCGATGCCGTCCTCGCCGGGCTGCGCGTAGGTCGGGGCCTGGTTCGTGGAGGTCTTGAAGTGCTGGTTGCCGCGACCGCCCCGGCCGCCCGGCAGCAGGATCTGCTCCTCGCCGTCGTGCGTGATCTCGAACTCGACCTCGCCGGTCTCTACGTCCCTCGCGATCGTGCCGAGGGGGACGTCGAGCACGAAGTCCTTGCCCTCCTTGCCGCTCGCCTGATTGGCGCCACCATTCTGGCCCTCCTCGGCGGCGATGTGCTTCATGTAGCGCAGGTGGAGCAGGGTCCACTTGTGGGAGTTGCCCCGGAGGATGACGTGCCCGCCGCGGCCGCCGTCCCCGCCGTCCGGCCCGCCGTTGGGGATGCCTTTCGCGCGGTAGAAGTGCGAGCTCCCCTGCCCGCCCTTGCCGGACTTAAAGTTGATCTTGACGTAGTCGACGAAGTTCTCGTTGGCCATAACTTGTCGCGGGCGGTGCCGCGTTATACCTCTTCGCCATGACCGATCTGGTCGATGGCTTCGCAGAGGGCAGCGTAGACGTGGTTGATCTCACCCACGCCAATGACCCGGACGGCCTTCCCGTGACCGTCGTAATAGTCGAATACGGGCGTGGTTTGCTGTAAGTACACCTGGTAGCGTTTGCGGATCGTGGCTTCGTCGCGATCATCCGCGCGGCCGGAGGTGGCCCCACGGTCGAGGAGGCGCCGCGTGATCTCGTCTTCGTCGACGTCGAGGGCGATGAGGAGGTCCACGCCGGCGTCGTAGTTGGCCAGTAGGTGGTCGAGGGCCTGCGCCTGGGCCACCGTTCGCGGGAAGCCGTCGTAGATAAAGCCCGCCGCGTCTGCATGTCCCTCGAGCTTGCTGCGGAACATGCCGATCGTGACGGTGTCGGGCACGAGTTGTCCAGCATCCATGTAGCGTTTGGCTTCGATCCCGAGCGGGGTCGCACCCGTGATCTCGGCGCGGAACAGGTCACCGGTCGAGATGTGGACGAGCTTGTACTCCTCCGCCAATCGGAGGGCCTGGGTGCCTTTACCACTGCCGGGAGGGCCGAAGAGTATCAGGTTGATCATAGGACTTCGCAAGACGTGAACGGGCGCCCTGAGCGAGGTCAGAAGCGCCACGGCGAAGTCGCTAATGTAAGCGACCACGGCGAAGGTCGGCACGCGAAGCTCCCGCGTGGGCCGCATCGACCGCAATACCTCTGGATACCGTCCGCGACTACCGGCGGCCGCTGGCCTGCAGGCCGCCGTCGGCGCGGCACTCGACCACGCAGCGGGCTCCGGCCAGTCGCCCGGACCAGTACTCCGAGCCAGTCACGTTGTCGCGCACGATCCCCTGCGAGGAGCTCGCGTGCACCATCTCGAGCCCGTCGCGCCCGTTGGCGACCACGATTCCAACGTGGTTGACGCGGCCGTCGCCATTGGCGAAGTAGACGAGGTCGCCGGGTCTTGCGCGCTTCGGGTCGACGGCACTGCCTTGCTTGGCCTGGCTCATCGAGACCCGATTAAGGCCGATTCCGAAATCTTGTAGGATGTGACGCGTGAAGCCCGAGCAGTCGAATCCTTCGGGGGTGGTGCCGCCGTAGTGGTACGGAGTCCCGATGTACGACTCAGCCACGGTCTCGACGCCGTGGCGGAGCCACTCCTCCTCGCTGGCGAAGTCCTCGCGGTTGGCTGAGCCCGCAGCCGAACGCCCCCTGACAACCGTGGCGCTGGATTTGGTAGCGCGGTTCTTGCCGGCGGCCGCGTCCGCGCCTCTCGTGGTCCGGGGGGAGGTTTTGGCGTAAGCCTTACCAGGCCTCGACTTGTGGGACGAACGCGAGGACTTGTTACGCTCGCGGCTCGTGCTGGACGCCGTGGCGGACTCGCGGGTGAAGGGTCGGCGTTCGCCGTGGCGCGTGGCGATCTCGCGGCGATTGTTCGATTTACGGAGGCCCGGGAAGAGCGGAGCGTCTTTCTGGGGTACCGTCTTCGGGTAGCCGGCGCGTGAGGTAGCCGTCGAGGTGCGCAGGTGGTCGTTGGCGTGGCAGCTCGCCAGGGAGAGTAAGAGGAGGCAGCAGAGGGCGGCGACGATGCCCGGCGGGGAGGCGGAGGAAGACGGTGTGTTCATAGTCAAGGTGTGTGTTTGTTCGCCCCTGCTTACGCACCGATGCGCCGGAGGGGTACGTCCGCTGTCGCTTTCGCCTACGCCCAAACGGTACGCGGGGCAAGTCTTAGTACGCCTGTGGACACTTTGCGCTTCGCAACGGAGGCTCTCGCTTAGGCAACGGTCGGTAGAGGAGCGTCGAAATATTTTCGACGCTCGTTTGTGGTTAGCCGCTTTCGCTAAAACAAATCTCCCGGTCACCAACTCTCGTGCCCGGGCGCACTCAACGGGGAGACCTCACCCAGGAGAAGCCTGGTGTCGCGGGCCCCACCGGGGACGAGCGACGCGGGTGAAGTTGATCGGAGGCACGCCTAAGAAAGCTGGAAGCTATCCGTGTCGCGCAGGAACGGCAGCCGTCTCCTGAGGTCGCGCAGGCCTTCCAGGTCGAGCACAACCACCTCTGTAGCAGCGGCGGCCGCGAGGTCACACGCGATTGCCCCGGAGCCATCGACCACGAGGCTATCCCCGACGTAGCGCAGGCCGTTGCCGTCCGTCCCGACGCGGTTGACGCCGATGACGTAGGCTTGATTCTCGATGGCGCGCGCCTGTAAGAGCGTGCGCCAGTGCAGCCGGCGCGCCTCCGGCCAGCTCGCGATGTAGATGGCGGCGTCGTAGCCGGACTCCGCGTTGTGGGCCATCACGGGGAAGCGTAGGTCGTAACACACCTGCAGGAGCCACCGCCACCCGCGAAACTCGACCACGACAGGCGTCGCGGCTCCGGGTTCGTAGACGTCCGCCTCGCCCGCGGGCCGGAACAGGTGGCGCTTGTCGTAATGTCCCAACGATTCGCCGTCGGCCACGAAGATCATCCGGTTAGCGTAGCCGGTGTCTGTTCTAAAAACGGTGCTTCCGCAAAAACCAGCATCGTACCGCTCAGACCACTCGCGCATTTTTGCGTATGACTGCTCACCGACGTCGGCGTCCACCTCACCCGGGTGCATCGTGAAGCCCGTAGAGAACATCTCGGGTAGGATACATAGATCGAAACCTCCTCCGGCACTGCCGAGGGAGGTTTCGATACGGGCGAAGTTCGCGGCCGCGTCGTGCCAAACGATATCGTATTGGACGAGCAGCACGCGCATCGCGGGAGCTTATTTCTTCTTGGCCCCAGCGTCCTTGGCCGCCGCGGTCGCTGCCGAACGCAGGGCGCGCGGGATCTCGATCATCGCGACGGGGATGGCGCCGTTGCTCATGATCTGGACACCCTCCGGGACGGTAATGTCGCGGACGCGGATGGCCTCCCCGAGCTCGAGCTTGCCGATGTTGACCGTGAGTTCGTCGACGAGGGTGTCGGGCATCGTCTTCACCTTTATCGTACGCACGCTCTGGATGAGGCGACCGCCGGCCTTCACGCCGGGGGAGTTGCCTACGGTACGCAGCGGGAGCTCCACCTTGACGGGAGTGCCTTTCTCGACGAGGAGGAAGTCCATGTGCTCGATGTCCTCGGTAGTGGGATGGTACTGCACGTCCTTGAGGATAGCACGCTTATCAGCCCCACCGAGGGTGAGGTCGACGACGTTGAATCTCGGTGTAAAGACCAGCTTGCGCACCTCCGAGAGGGTTACCGTGAAGTGCTCGGCGCCCGTGCGGCTGTAGGCCACGCAGGGGATCAAACCGTTGGCACGATCGGCCTTGGTTGCTTTTTTGCCAGTGTCTTGGCGGGGTTCGCCACTCAGTTGGAAGGTGTTCATCGCCTGCCGGTTTTTGCAATCGGAGCGCAAATGTACGCAATTTCTCCATCTGCGGTGCGCCGCACGACCTCTTGGACTTTTTTGCCGAATCCCGCCCGCGGCGGGTTTTGGCGAAAGCCGCCCTACACTCGGGACGCAACCCCGGCGGCTCCGCGGCCGACGCGCGGAGGTCGCGGTATCGCGTGGGCCCACGCTGGTCGTAAGGAGGGGGCCGTCGTGGTGATTACGAAGAGGCGCCGACTTACGTGTCTGGCGCGATTACTGCCCTTCCGGTAGACACCTTGCCGGGCCATCATGTCGTTGGCAACTTTGTAGGTCCCACACCCCTCCACCAATCCACCCCGATGACACAAACGGTTCGCTACCGACTCCTCGTCCTCGTCTCCGCCGCTACCCTCCTCGGCGCCTGCCGCGATCGCGAAACGGTGGGCGGGCCCGACATCCCCGAAGCGATCGTCAAGCTGCGCATCGACCATCGCCTCCAGCCCTACCTCGACCGCTACGAAGCCGAGGCCGCCAAGCGCGGGGTCATCGTTGACCTGAGCGCCCGCCAGCTCACCGCCGCCATTGATACCCTCGACGGAGATGGCGTCGTTGGCGAATGCCGTTTCAATATTCAGGAGCCCAATGACCTCGTGATCGATGCGCTCCTGTGGGACAATCCGAACGTGAGCGACCTAGTGCGCGAGTACATCGTCTACCACGAGCTCGGCCACTGCGAGCGGCTCCGCAAGCACCGCGAGGACGCCGACCGCAATAACGTCTGCGTCAGCATCATGGCCAGTGGCGTCGGTGGCTGTCGAGACGTCTACACGACTGCGACCCGCTCGAAGCTCCTCGACGAACTCTTCGACCTGCAGTACTACCGCGATATCGAATAGCGCGCGGGAGCCGCACGCCCCCGCCCCTACCCTTCGGCCGCGGCCTCCATCTCGGCGTCGGCCTTCGCGCCGGCACCCTCGCCGATCTCCTGGCTCTCGCCCTCGTACTCGGTACTCACGACGTGCGCGTTGTAGCCGCGTTCGCGGAGCCACTTCGAGAACACGGCCGTGTAGCCGTGCGTCACGAAGACGTTCTCGCAGCCGGTCGCTTCGATGGCGGTATTTAGTGACGGCCAGTCACAGTGGTCGGAGAGGACGAAGCCCCGATCCACCGCCCGGCGCCTGCGCGCGCCCCGCAGCGCCATCCACCCCGAGGCGATCCCCGTACTCGCGGTCTTGAACTTGCGCGCCCACCCCCCGTTGATGGCCCCCGGAGGCGCGATCACGAGGCTCCCGATGTAGTCTTCCTTCGGGACCTCGCGCGTCGAGCGAATCGTCCTCGGCAACTTGACGCCCTGGGTCTCGAGCACCTCGTTCATATTCGCGATCGCGCCGTGGGTATAGATCCGCCCAATGCTCGTGTCGAGGTTGGCGATGATCCGCTGGGCCTTCCCGAGGGAGTAGCCCGTCACGAGGGCCGTCTTGCCCTGCGCGGCACACGCGCGCCACCAGTCGTTAATGTCGGCCATGATCTCGGCCTGCGGACGCCACTTGTAGATCGGCAAGCCGAACGTCGTCTCTGTAATGAAACTGTGGCACCTGACCACCTCATAGGGCTCCGAGATACCGTCGTCCTCGAGCTTGTAATCCCCTGTGAAGCACCACACCTCGCCCCGGTATTCGCACCTGATCTGCGCCGAGCCAATGATGTGCCCTGCGGGGTGGAAGCTGAACCTGACGCCATTAATGGTGCGGCTTTCGCCAAAACCTACCGACTCGACATTAATGTTGCCGAGTCGGTGCCGCATGATGGCGGCCGTGCGCGCGGTCGACAGGTAGTGGTCGTGCCCCCAGCGCGCGTGGTCGGAGTGCCCGTGCGAAATCAGCGCCCGCGGTACGGGGCGCCAGGGGTCGAGGTACACGTCGGCCTGCTCACAGTAGATGCCGCGGTCGGTGAAGGTGAGAAGGGCCATCACTCCGGAGCAACGCGTTTGGTGTGGGGTTGTGCAAAAGGGGAATGTTGTGCAGATCGTGCGTGCTGCGCGCGCCGGGCGAGCAGCTAGAGGTGGACTACGCGGCCGATGACCGGCGCCACGACATCCGCCTCGCGGTCGGCGGTTTTGGCGCAAGCCTGTAGAAAGCGCAGCGGCTCGCCGGCGGGCTCCTGGCTCAGGTCATAGGTTCCGAAGTGCATGGGGAAGAGCCGGCGGGCACGCGATTCCGCGAAGCCCGCCCACGCCTGCTCGGGACTCGTGTGCGCACCCTGCATGAACCACGCGGGCTTGTAGGCCCCGATCCCGATCATCGCCAGGTCCACATCCGGGAAGAACTCGGCTACCTGAGCGAAGTGCGGCGAGGCGGCCGAGTCTCCACCGAACCAAATTTTGCGCTCGCGGCCCTCCAGCACGAAGCTGCCCCACAGTCGCCTGTTGGTGTCCGTGAGGTAGCGGCGGCACCAGTGCTGCGTCGGCATAAAACTCACACGCGGCTCCCCGGCAGGCGTGTCGAACCGTTGGTACCAGCCTGCCTCCGTGACGGTTTGATCGCGCTCGAGCCAAGGGGTAATCAGCTCGCGCATGTGCAGGGGCGCGAGTACCCGGAAGTCGAGTTTTCGCGAAAGCTCTTTGATCGTCTTCTCGTCACAGTGGTCGCGGTGGTCGTGGCTCAGCAGCAGGTAGTCGAGGTGGCCGATCTCCTCGGCGGTGTAGGGCGCCGGGACGCGGCGCTTGAGTAAGCCCAGGTCGTGCCACACCGGATCAGTGAGGTAGCGCACGCCGTCGAGTTGGATGAGGAAGCAGGCGTGGCCGATCCAACAGACCCAATCCCCCGGCCGCCGAATGTCCTCGCGCTCGGTCTGCGGCACGTAGTCGTCCCCTCGCTTCTCGGCGGCCTGGGGGTTGTCACGCAGCAGGTACCGCACTATTTGGTCGAAGCCAACCGGGATATCGCCGGCGAAGAAGCGGAAGCGGCCGCGCTCGAACGGGGTACCGGGCCAGGTGGAGTGGAAGGTGTCGAGGGCGGGGTTGGAGAGGAAGTCCACTTGTTTGGGTTGTTTGATTGGAGGGTTGACTGTTGGTCTGATTCCCATACTGGCGTCCGCGAGACGTCAGTGCGAGGGGCGAAGCTGGCGTGGCAATTCCTGGTATACACTAGACGCTTTTAACACGGAGGCACGGAGTACACGGAGCGACACGAAGACTGGCCCCGCTCCGCGTGACCGAGGCACTGGGCTGGGGTGCGTGCGGACCACTCTACAGCGCCGTGCACACCTTGTACCCGCAGGCGAGACCTCAACGCTTTACCAGCGGAGATGACCCTGGCCGAGAAAATCGGGCAGCCCAATATGGACACCCACTTCCCGGACCTAACCGGCCCGAAGGCGGCGGAGTTGGATCTGGACGAGAACCGCGAACACATCCGCACCGGGCGCGTGGGGTCGATGCTCGATGTTGTCGGCGCGGCCGGAGGTACCACACCGTGACCACCGGCGCATACACGCTCCACAACGAGGTGCTGCCGCCCTTCCGCGCGGCCGTGGAGGCGGGCGTGACCACGGTGATGAACGGCTTTCACCTCCGCAACGGCCAGCCCGTGACCGCGAGCAGATACCTGCAGCGGGAGTGGCTCAAGGGCGGACTCGGCTTTGGGGGCGCGGTGGTGAGCGACTGGGATCCGATCGGGGAGATGGAGCCGCACGGCATCACCGCCGACCGCGCGAAGGCGAGTGTGATCGCGCTGAACGCCGGGTGTGACGACGACATGGAAGCCTCGGGATCCGTGCGCTTCCTGGCCGCGGCAGTGGAAGGCGGCGCGGTAGACATCGCACTGATCGGCCACGCCGGGTTGCGGGTCCTGCGCCTCATACAGCGCCTCGGCCTCTTCGACGACCCGTACCGCTACTGCGATGAGGTGGGCGAGGCAAGCTTCGCGGGCGATGAAGGCCTTCGAGCGCGTCTTACTTAGCCGCGGGCCAAGCCGCCACCGTTACCTTCTACATCGACACCACTACCCTGGCGTACTGGACGCCCGAGGAAGGCTGGCACGCGGCGGCGGGGGAGTTTGAGTTGAATGTAGGTTTCGCTAGTTCGGCAACTGATCTCGTCGCAACCGTT
>JBGTKC010000173.1:0-1727 GCA_041744755.1 Saprospiraceae bacterium | reverse complement strand
CGAGTCCGTGCGGCTCACCACCGCCGGACTCACCGCCGGGGAGCCACTCACGCTCCAGGTCTACGACGCGACCGGGCGCCTCGTCGCCACGCAGACCTTCGAGAGCACTTCGCCGGCAGAGGCCTTCGAGGTGCCCGCGCTCGGGCTCGCGGCGGGGACGTACCAGCTGCGGCTCACGCACCCGACCCTGGGCGCACGCGGCGCGGTGCTGGCGGTGATCCACTAGCATATAGCGGGATTGTCCAAGCCTCACCGAGCCCCCAGGAGCTTTGGCCGGGAGGTGCGGGCAGTCCCGTTGCTGGTAGAGGGTGTGGCGGGCAGCGGATTAGGAGACGTGGGGTGGATGCTCGTGGAGCCCCAAACAAAGCTACCCCCACAGGCCTTTCGCCTCCCGTGAGTGACGTTTCGATTCTCTGGCTGCGCACGGCGCTGCGGGTGCACGATAACCCGGTGTTGCAGGCGGCGCTCTCCCACGAGTACTGTCTCCCGGTGTACCTGTTCGACCCGGCGGATCAGGCGCCGCTCGCGGAGCTGGCGGACGTTCGCGTGGGAGACGCCAAGATCCGCAAGGTCGGCGAACACCGGGCGCGTTTCCTGCTCGAGGCCCTCGACGACTTGCAGGCGCGGTTAGAGGCCTTGGTCAGCGGCATCACCTACCGGCGCGGTGAGCCTGCGGAGGTGCTGCGGGTTTTGGCGAAAGCCGTCCTCGAATCGGACTTCGGGAGTGGAGCCGTGAGTAGGGTCACCGTGTACGTCGACGACCAGCCCGGCAGTGAGGAGCAGGCGTTATTTGATCGCGTCCGTACAGCCTTATCGGGGCTTCGCTCGCGCGAATCTTCGAGCTCGCCAAAACCCGTTACCCTGGAGGTCATCTGGGAGAAGAGCGTCTACCATCCGGAGGATCTCCCGTTCGTGCCGGCCGATAACCCGAGCAAGTTCAAGGACTTCTGGCAGCAGGTCACGAAGACCACGTCCGTGCGCGAACCTGAGCCGACGCCGGAGAGGATGCCGCCCCTGCCGAAGGACATAGCCCGCGGCGAGCTCCCGACCCTCGAAGGCCTCGGCTACACCCCCGCCGAAATCGCCAACAGCGACCAGCGCGCCTATCCCGGCGGTGAGACCGAAGGCCTGGCCAGGCTCGCCCACTACGCCTTCGAGAGCGAGCAACTCACCGACTACCGCTGGACGCGCAACCGCTCGCTGGGCGCGGACTACTCCTCGAAGTGGAGCGCCTACCTGGCCCTCGGTTGCCTCAGCCCACGGCACGTCTGGCGCGAGGTAAAACGCTACGAGGTCGAGGTGAAGAAGAATGCCTCGACCTACTGGCTCGTCCGCGAACTCATCTGGCGGGACTACTACCAGATCAAGGCCCTGCAGTACCCGCGGCAGATGTTTTGGCCGCGAGGCACTGGCAAGAAAGACTACGACTGGACGCGCGACCAGGACACCTTCCGGCGCTGGGCGACGGGCACCACGGGCATCCCCTTCTTGGATGCGCACCTGCGGGAGCTACGGGAGACCGGCTTCATGAGCAACCGCGGGCGCGTGAATGCGGCCAGCTGGCTGAGCCGCGACCAGGGCGTGCTCTGGACCTGGGGCGCGGCCTGGTTCGAGAGCTACCTCATCGACTACGACGTAGCCAGCAACTGGCTCAACTGGAGCAGCCAGGCCACCGAGTTGCGGCCGACCAACCCTATCTGGCAGGGTCGCCGCTACGACGCCGACGG
>JBGTKC010000172.1:0-3289 GCA_041744755.1 Saprospiraceae bacterium | reverse complement strand
GAAATCAGAGCTGTGGCCCTTGACCTGGATGTAGACCTCCCGCAACGTATCGCCGCCGTAGACGACAGATCCGAGGAGGCCGTCGTCATCCACACGGGCGAACCAGTTCTCCTCAGCGAAGAGGAACTCGATGACCTTGATTTCGGCTAGGTCGTAAAGCTTCGCATTATCGACGCGGCCGCGCACCAGCCGCGTGTCGTCGGCGGAGAGGTGGTAGTTTTTGGGGAGCCGCGAGAGGTCCAGCGGCTGTGCAGGCGCGTTCGCAGTGGCGAGGAAGAAGAACAGACCCGCGGTCGCGAGGCGGGAGTAGAGTTTCGACATCTGGGGGGGTTGAGTGCAGGCCAGGGTGATACGGATCGTTAAAATTGCCTTCAGCCTCCTATCGTACCGTAGTGCTTCGCCTGCCCGCTGGTAGGTAAGCCAAGGGGCAAACATATTGCTTTGCGTATCGCTTTAAAGAGCGGACGATCCTCAATCCTAGGGATTGTCGGCGCGTTTGCGAAAGGGAGACCCTGCCGCGTATCGCGTTACGGTAATCACCCCTCTCAAACAGTAGACTCTCTCCCGTGCCCGAGCTTCCCGAGGTCAACACCTACCAAAAGTACTTCGACGCCGCCGCGGTCGGACAACGGGTCGTCGGTGTGGACGTGTCGGATGATTACATCATTAAGCAGGTCGGTGATGAGACCGGCAACAC
Source organism: Saprospiraceae bacterium (assembly GCA_041744755.1). Classification (GTDB taxonomy): domain Bacteria; phylum Bacteroidota; class Bacteroidia; order Chitinophagales; family Saprospiraceae; genus CALDTK01. The sequence goes on along the minus strand of JBGTKC010000172.1, from coordinate 2,592 downwards.
TACCGCCGCCACCAGCCGCGTCGGCTACTTCGGGAAGCGTTTTGCCGAAAGGCTACAGGGCAGGACCTTTACGGGCAGCCACCGCCGCGGGAAGTACCTGTTCGGAGAGCTAGACAACGGGCACAGCGTCCTGCTACACTTCGGGATGACCGGCGACCTTAAGCTCTACTCCGGGCCGGACGAGCGGACCAAGCACGAACGATTGGCCTTCGTATTCAGCGATGGCCAGCGACTCGGATTCGATGATCCGCGGAAGTTTGCGAAGATTAGATACGTCGAGGACAGAGATCTCTACATATGTGATATAAAGCTTGGCATTGATGCGCTCAAAATTACCGAGGCTGAATTTCTGGCGCAGGCGGAAAGGCGCAACACCTCGATCAAGGCCTTCCTGCTCAACCAGACCGCCCTGGCCGGGGTCGGCAACCTCTACGCCGACGAGATCTGCTACCAGACCCGCATCCACCCCGAGAGCAGCGTCGCCAATTTGTCCAAACCGAAGCTCAAGGCCATTTACGCGGCCATGGTCGAGATCCTCACGATCGCCTGCGACCGCGACGCCTACTATAGGAATTATCCGCCAGGCTGGTTTTGGCAGTGGCGCAAACTCGAGGAGGTCGAGGGCCGCGGCAAGGTGATGGAGGGGACCGTCGGCGGGCGCACGACGCACTGGGTGAAGGGGTGGCAGCGGAGGTACTGAATTTTTGAATTGTTGAAGTTTGAATTGTCGAATGCGCTGCCGCGGCGCGCGGTCTCCAAGCCTCCGGCTTGGCGCGCCGAGATTAGTATGAGGTCGAAATTCCAAATGCGCTGCCGCGAGGGGTGGCCAAGGACACTATCGTCTCCCCCGCCGCCATCTGCACACGCCAGTACTGCACATCGACAATTGAAAATTGCCCTTTGAAAATTGCTGCCGGCATCGTCCTCTACCGCTCCACTTCCTCCGGCCCCGAGATCCTCATTGGGCACCTCGGCGGTCCGTATTTCGCCCGCAAGGACGAGGGTGCTTGGACCCTTCCGAAGGGCGAGATCGAACCGGGCGAAGACCTCCTCACAGCCGCGCGTCGTGAGTGGACAGAGGAGACGGGATTGCCCGCACCGACGGGCGATTACAGATCGCTTAAAGTCGTTAAGCAACGCGGCGGTAAGCTCAACTACCTCTTCCTCGTCGAGGGTGACGCCGACGCGGACGCGATGGTGTCCAACACTTGCACCATCCAGTGGCCGCCGCGCAGCGGGAGGGCGATGCAGATCCCGGAGGTGGACCGCTTCGCTTGGGTGGAGCTCGATATCGCCGAGCGGAAGCTGACCCGTGGACTGGCTGTAGTGGTGGCGCAGGTGCGAATGCTCCTCCAACCCTAGGGTGCCCGGGCGGTAGGCTAACTACCTTCCCCCTCATGCCGCCACTCGAAGACCACTACATCGACCGGAGCAACTGGTTGCGCGCCGCGGTGCTCGGGGCCAATGACGGGATCCTGTCGACGGCGAGTCTGGTGGTGGGCGTGGCGGCGGCGGGCACCGGTCGCGAGGGCTTGCTGCTGGCCGCGGTGGCGGGCGTCGTCGCGGGCGCCTTCTCGATGGCCGCCGGGGAGTACGTGTCGGTCTCGTCGCAGAGCGACCTCGAGGAGGCGGACCTCAAGCGGGAGGCCGACGAGCTGCTGGCCTCCCCGGAGGGCGAGCTGGCGGAGCTGGTGGACATCTACATGCGGCGGGGCCTCCGACCTGGCACCGCGCGCGCCGTGGCCGAGGAGTTGACGGCTCATAACGCCCTGGAGGCGCACGCGCGCGACGAATTGGGAATCCAGGACCTGACGCAGGCCAGGCCCCTGCAGGCGGCATTTGCATCGGGCTCGGCCTTCCTCGGCGGCGGGGTGCTGCCGCTGCTCATTGCGGGGGTCGGGCCGCTGGAGCACATGATCTGGGCGCAGTACGTGGCGGCGATTTTGGGGCTCGTACTCCTGGGGGTGGTGAGTGCGCGGGCTGGCGGGATTCGCGTCGGGCGGACGATCCTGAAGATTGTGTTTTGGGGGACGCTCGCGATGGCGGCGAGTGCGGGGGTGGGGTATGCGTTTGGAGTTGCGCTCTGAGTCGCGGAGCCCAACCTTCTGGTTAGACGAGGCCTTTGCCTACCGCGTGCTGTCCGATACCCAACAAGCCGATGCTGTCCAAGTCTTATGTCGCCTGGGCGTAGGCTACGGATTCGTGGTGGGGCAGCTCGAAGGTATTCTCGGCGATAGCGCAGCTACCGTCACGCCGCCGGACGAAGGCGCTGCTTGGTCGACGCTATTAGACCTGGTAGGAGCGGAGCTCTTATCGGGCGGCAAGGCGGTGGCCCGGATGCGTCGTCGGTCGCTGTTGGCGCTGTTGTCAACCGCTAAGCTCGCCTCCCTCGCGCGCCTCACGCGCGATGCCTTCGAGTGGGGTGGAGGCGAAGGTGACGACGCGCAGATAGCGCGGATCGCGGCGCGGCGCTGGGTGGCGGGCTAGAAGTGGGCGGGGGCGGCGGCCTTCGGGGGGACGGAGTGCTGTCTGATTCTGGACTTCGCGGACAACTACGAAGCCTTCGGGAAGCAGCTGGCATACCAGCGGTTC
>JBGTKC010000171.1:0-20617 GCA_041744755.1 Saprospiraceae bacterium | reverse complement strand
CGGCTACGCTGGGCGGCGAGCTCGGCCTCGAGGCCGCCGACGTCCGGTCCGTTGATGGGGCGGTAGTCGACGAGCATCGCGAAGAGCGTATCGCCGCGCTGCTTTGAGCGCAGGGAGTCCGGCAGGACGCCGTGGATCTGCATGGTGGCGGTGTCGAAGAAGATCGCGGCCTGCTGGTACTTGCTCGCGCTCGCCCCACCCTTCGGCGTGATGACGAACAGGAAGATGACCGCGCCGAGGGCCGCGGTGAGCAGGTCGAGCAGGGAGAGGTTAAAGGGAGAGGATTCGCGGCGCATGGGGAATCAATTGTTGAGTTATCGAAGGTTGAGGTGTTGAATGCGCTGCCGCGGGTGGCGTGCTCGACGGGCGTAGCGCAGGTGCCGACTACTCGGGATAGCTCATCGTCACGCTGTCTTGGCGTGGCGGGTGTAGAGCGCCGGGGCCTGCGCTTGTGCGAGCTGCGTCGCAACTGGCAGAGGCCAGCGGCAGGTGGGGCAGTGGGCCGCCTGGGCCGGGGCGTGTCCGCCGCAGTTGTGGCAGTCGATCACGCGGGGCTCCACTACTCTGGCCTCCTGGTGGGGGGCCTGGCCGAAGTCGCCCGGCATGCGGCAGCGGTGGCAGTGGGTGGCGCCGGCGAGGTTGGGGGCGGAGCAGTTGTGGCAGGTCATGTTAAGGGTTGTTTGGTTGGAGGGTTATTTGGTTGCTTGGTTGCTTGGTTGCTTGGTTGCTTGGTTGAAGGGTTGTTTGGTGCTGCGGTGCTTACCAAACAACCCTTCAACCAAGCAACCAAATCACCTAATACCGATCAGCAAATGGAATCCGATACTGATACCCTACCGTAATAGCCCGCATGCGACTCGTGAGCGTGCCTTTGTTGTCGAGGAAGAACTCGTTGGCCTGGCGGTAGCGCGGGTTGAAGGCGTCCTTGGCGCCGTAGTCGAACGTGGCGTTGAGGACGAGGCGGGAGTTGCGGTTGAGGTCGAAGAAGACCCCGGGCTGGAGGCGCAGGTCGACCTGCGTGCCGCGGTAGTCGTCGTTGACGCTGTTGCCGAAGGCCACTTTCTGGTTCTGGACCACCGGGAACTCCTCGCCGAAGTACTCGGTGGTCTCGTCGATGCGGCCCGTGATTCCGAAGTTGAACGACGGTCCGGCGGCGAGGGTGTAGCCGATGCGGTTGGTGAGGTAGTCGGAGTACCCGATCGTGACCGGCACGTTGATATAGTGTAGGCGCTCACGGGCCGAGAAGTAGCCCCGCTTGCCGTCGTCGTCGGTGAAGGTCCCGGTCTCGTACTGACCTCCCTTCTGGATGTAGGCGAGGCCCGAGGCGAAGCTCCAGTTACCGAGCTGGAAGCCGGCGTCCAGTCCTGTGTTGACGCCGAAGATCCGCTCGGAGGTCGGGTAGAGTTCGACGAGATCTTCGGTGTAGCGGAACTTCGATTGGTTGACGCCACCGTTGACCCCAATGTAGAAGGCCGAGCCGCCCTGCGCGAGGGCAACGGCCGCGGTGAGGAGCGTGAGCAAGGTGGCGAGGCCGAGGCGCTGAAACGCGGTGGCGTGAGTGTCGGCGGCGGGAAGGTGGAGGGCGGTGACTTGGGTTTGCATGATGGATGTTTTGTGTGGTTTTAGCGAAAGCGGAATCGGGGGTAAGCGAGTGTTGTGCTACCGCCGATCGATGCCACAAACAACGGGGGTCCGGGCGTTAAGCCCTCTTACCGAAGGCTTACCGAAGCGTTAATAAGCGGTTGAGGGTGAGGACTTTAACCTAGTTTTTAGGAAGGGGCAGCAGAGCGTTTTGCTTTCCTTAGCGCTTGGGCTGTCACGGTGTCCAGATTCGGCGTTGTGTGCTCGTGCGGCTTTCGCCAAAACCGGCTCCCGCACTGCCGCGCAGCGTCTGGCGTTTCATTTGCGTCTGCATCTCACAACCCGCCGCCATGATGGAATCCGTTTTGCCGAAATCGAAGAATCGCGCCAGCAAAGGCGTCTCCGACCGCCGCCTCGCCTGTCAGGTCTGCCTCGTCCTCGCGGCCTTACTCGGGCTCGGGAGCGCGTCCTGCGCGGCCGACCCGCAGGACGAATCCATCGGCGAGCAGATCCAGGGCGAGTGGGCGTTGACGCGACTGTCCGGGGGTCTCGCGGGAATCAATCAGGCCTACGCCGCGGAGGACTCCCCCGAGACCATCACCTTCGACGACCAGGGCGAGTACACGTACGTCAGGCGCGCCACCGGCGCCAGTCGGGACACAACGCGTGGACGGTGGTTCATTACCAACGTAGCTCGCAGTCACGACACGCTCAGCTTCCGGTTCACCGACCAGCTCCCGGGCGCGTTCGCCGGGCGCGACATGCGGCTCGTCGGCCGTACCGTCCTCGAGACCCAGCCCACGTGCTGCGACCGATTTGAGTACACTTTCGTAAAACGCTAGCCATGCGCCTCTCCCGCCCCACCCTCCTCTCCTTCGGGCTCCTCCTCGGCCTCGCCGTCGCCACGCAGAGTGCGTGTAATAAGGATACCAGCGCCCTCGCCACCGACGGCCTCCGGGGCGAGTGGTACCTTCGCGATATCGCCGGCGGCTTTCGCATGGGCCCGCCCCCGAGCTACGATCTGACGAGCACTCCGGAGCGACTGAGTTTTAGCGACGGCGGGACCCTGGTCTACGAGCGCTTCGATACGCTGGGTAAGCAGACCTCGCGCAGCGAGCACCGCTACGAGATCACAGCCAGCACCCAGGAGCCGTTAGGAGACGCCGAGATCACGAAGCTCACCGTGCGCTACGCTCCCGAGGTCGAGGGCATCGCGTTGGGGGAGATCTGGCTGGAGGACGAGATGCTCGTCTTGACCCGTCATGCCATGGCATACGATGGCACCTCTAAACGCTTCGCGCGAGTATCGGAATAGCGGGGTCACCTTTCGGTAAAACAAACATTTTGTTTTACACATTGCCCTCCCTGGCGCGTTGTTGAAACATGCAACGCACGGAGGTCGCCAGCACAAGTCTGGCCAGTATTGGGTACGATGCGCCGACGCGGACGCTCGAGGTCGAGTTTCAGTCCGGAGCCGTGTACCACTACCACGGGGTGCCCTTTGCGGTGGCAAAGGGTCTGGCGATGGCGCAGAGCGTCGGCGGGTATTTTATGCAGCGGGTGCGGCCGGTGTATGGGTACGAGCGGGTGGAGTAAACAGCGCCACTACGATATCGCCCACCGTACGGCCACGGAGGCTTTGCTTCCGCTATTCATCTAGACCCACGCCAACACCTCCCGCGTCTCCGCTACTCTTACATTCCCCGTGTGCGCCGTGCTCACCGGCTCGAATAACACGATCTCCACTTCGGCAGTCGCCACTGGCCTATGATCCACCCCACGCGGCACGATGTAGAACTGCCCCGCGGCAATACTCACCTCCGAACCATCTGCAAACACCAGCGTCAGCTCACCGCGGTGGATCAAGAACATCTCGTCCTCGCCGGCGTGGTGGTGCATCGGCAGCTCACCGAGCCCCTTGGCTAGCTTCACATATTGTCCGTTGAGCTCCCCCACGATCCGCGGGTGCCAGTGGTCGTGGATGAGGGCGAACTTGGCGGTGAGGTCGGTGGGTAGCGGCATGGCATCAAAGGTCGGCGAAGTAAGGGTTACGATCACTTTAGCGTATCAGTGCCCCAGCCAGGTCTTCCGCTTACCCAGTTCCTTCTTCCCAGGTTTTTCGTCTACCGTCAATATGAGCTCTGGACTCGCCGCCGCCACGAAAGTGCCGGTCTTCTCGCGCCCGAGTGACTCGAAGCGGACTTCTAACTTTTGCCCGAGTTTGAGCCCAGCCACCACCGCCGCGCCTTGCTTCTTGCCAGTGATCTCCTGCCCGGCGATACTCACGATGCGACTGCCCTCCGTCACGCCCGCCGCGTAGAGCGGACTGTTCTCCAGCACCGGCCCATCCACGTAGACCTTGCCGTTCTCCTCGCGCAAACGCAAGCGGTAAAGGCCCACCGTATCCGGCGAAGCTTGTTTTAGCGAAAGCCCGTACCCGGCCAGCGCCTTCGCGAAATCAGGTAACTCGCTGCCGTAGACGTGCTCCGCGAACCAGGTTTTGGCGAAAGCCGCATCACCCGTCACCGTGCCCACGGCCAGCTCGATGTCACGGACGTGGTAGGGGATTTCAGGCTTGCCGTAGCGCTCCCACATCACGCGCATTACTTCGTCGAGCGTATGACCGCGCTCTCTGAGCGTTAAGTCTAAAGCGAGGCCGATGGTGGCGCCGTAGGAGTAGTAGCTCACGAAGGTGTTGGCGAAGTTGGTCGGGTCGAGCGCCGTGGCCGCGTCGACGTAGGGCGCTTGCTGCGACATCTCGATCGGGTTGCGGTGGTCGCGGCCGGGCGAGAGAAGGACGTAGTTGAGCTGGCCCGTGAGACTGGCGGCATAATCCTCGACCGAGAGCAGTCCCGCGCGCACGAGGCTCAAATCATCGTAGTAACTCGTGAAGCCTTCGGCAAACCACAATTCACCCGACATATTCGCGTGCTCAAAACTGAAGGGCTCCAGGCTTGCGGGCCGGATACGCTCGACGTTCCAACAGTGGAAGAACTCGTGGGCGACGGTGCCGATGAGTCGGTCGGCGGCCTCGGCCAGGCTAGCGTTCGCCGAGCAGACCGTCGAGTTGCGGTGCTCCATGCCGTCGCCGCTCACGTAGGGGTTGTAGGCGCACAGGAAAGTGTAGCGGCCGTAGTCGAAGCGCGGCAGCTCCCCGAAGACCTTCTGCTCGGCGACCACGACCCGCTCGACGTCGTCCACGTAGGCGTCGAACTCCGCGCGCGTCCCCTCGTGGATCATGGCGACCTCAATGGTCTGGGTGAGGCCATCGGGATTGCTTACGCTAAAACTATCGCGCGTAACGTCCCCGACGAAGGTGGGCGAATCGTAGAAGTAGTAATAGTTGGGTGCGGCGCGCACACGATCCCCGGCGACCTTGACGAGTTGCGTGGCGACCGTCCACTCGGGGCGCTGGGTGGGGCTTATCGCCAAAACGATGGGGCGGTCGTTGAGCTGCTCCCCGTAGAGGAAGGTGGCCGGCATGTTGAGGTGCAGCTTGCGGTCGTCGACCCCGGAGTAGGTGCCGTCGGCGCGGTCGGCGAACAGCGTGTAGGTGAGTTTGACTGCCCCGCCGTGGCCTACAATCTGCCAAATGCCTAGGCCTGCTGGGTAGACGGGCAAGGCCTGACCGTCGGCACCGGTGGCCTCGAGGTCGTAAACGTTTTTAGCGAAGTCGTGCTGGGCGTAGCGACCGGGGCTGCTGTTGGGCATTCGGACGGTGAAGATGTCCGTGCCGACGGCGGGGAAATCCGCGGTGATGAGTAGTTCGTGCTGGGCGACGTTGGCGAGGTCGAGGGAGTAGCGGATGGCGCCGGGGTGGGTGGCGGCGTAGGCTAGATCTGGGTTTTGGGCGGGGAGGAGGAGCGGGATGAATGCGAGGAGGAGGATGAGGTGGCGCATGGGGGGAAGGTCGGGTTTCGAGGGCGAGCGGTTGTTGCTTTTCTGACGCGCCTGCGGCGGGCTTAACGCAGAGGCGCAGAGGCGCAGAGGCCGCGGAGGCTCTGCTGGCGCGTGTAGTGGCGTGGACGCTTCGCGTTTGGGAGGCGCGGAGCGGGAGCCTGTACTGCTGGCGCAACTCGTGTGGCCCTCGGGTACCTTCGGGACCGTGAAATACTCCATCAGCACGCAAGATTTTCGGACGCTCCGTGAGGCCGGGATGCACTACGTCGACAAGACCTAACACATCTGTCGGATGGCGGAATCGGGTCGGTACTTGTTCCTGTCGCGTCCACGGCGTTTTGGGAAGTCGCTCACGGTCGCGACGCTCAACAAGTTGTACTCTGGGAGTGTGAAGCTTTTCGAGGGACTCTGGGCGGGCGAGCACTGGGGTTTTGCCGAAAGGCAGCGGCCGGTCATCTGGCTGCAGTTCGCGAGCTCGACCTTCCAGGCAGTGGGTTTGGCGGCGGCGATCAACCTTATACTCGCCGAACAGGCAGCCAAACTCGGCGGATCGATTACCGCTGGCTAAATCCGCAAAGGCGCTTTTAAACATCGATCGGGAGAGATCAATCCCCCTTGCGTCTCGCCACAATGGCCGAGCGCTACCCTTTACTCCCTTGCCGATGACCGGGTTCGTAAATCAGCCGCATGAACATACTAAGCCGCTCGCGCTCGCGCTTTACCGGCACGCCGGCCACGATCCCGATCAGCAGATCGTCTGCGATCCCGAGCCGCAGCTGCGGACGGACCGTCATGTCGAAGTCGTCGCGCTGGAAGGTCTTGTTGAGCTCTACCCCGATGAAGTTGCGGGTCCCAGTAATCATGTAGTGGAAGTTGGTGTTGACGTCCCAGCGACTATCGATCGCGCCAGAGCCGTTACGGCGCTCGATCTGTGGACCGGTATACACCAGGCTGTGCCAATTGTCGCCGAAGCGCTTCGCCGCGACGAGGAAGGGGTTGAACACATTTGACTTGTAAGGCGACCCATCGCCATACTGCCCGAACTCCACCAGTTTAAGCTCGTGGATGTAGCCCAGGGCCAAACTCGTCTTATGGCGCTGGGAGACCAGAAAGGTGTACTGTGCCGCAAGCTTTAGGCCCTCGAGCTTATCGCCGGGCGTGTCGGCGCCGTCTGAGGTCTTGTAGTGAAACGAGAACGGGAGTTCGACCTCGAGACCGAGCCGGTCAATAGGAGCCCACTCGTACTCGACCAGCGCCGTGGTCTCGTCGTAGTCGGCCTTGTCGGTGATCCCGAAGCCGACGTTCCACTCCTTTTCGCCCTTGCGCGCGCCCAGGTCGCGGATCAGGTCAATGAACAGCGGCTCCGCGTGGAGGACCTTGTCCGGCTCCGCGCTCTGTTCTATCTCGTCGATGTAGAGGCTGTCGATCGCCTCTTGGACATCGGGCACGGTTTGGCCCCAAAGCGTGGAGCAAGTAGCGGCAGCACAGGTCACTGCGCCACAAAATCTAAGAAAAGTCATCGGATCTACCTTTTGCGGTGGGGCAGGTTCGTCACAGTGCCATGTTGAATAGAACCCAACGGTAGCTCCTGAGTAACGTTTGTTAACGCGGTTCGAAGGATCGACAAAGCCATGCCGGGCGATGTCATACGCCTGCGCTAGACCTTCGGCTCGGGAAGGTCGGCCTGGGCTCAGCCGTTCGATAAGAAATTAGGTACCGATGGTAATGCTGGCACAAGCTGTAAAGGCGCTTGGATAGGTGTTTGGCTTACGCTAAAACTGTCGAGCGCGTCGTCGGTCGCGGCGGTAACCCCGGAAAATCTCACGAAGTCGCGCGAATCTCTTCCTTAAGCGACCCGCTGAACCCTGTCAAGCGCTAGAAGTCCCGAAGGTCTGCCTCGCGCGATAGGATTCGCCCCGGCTGTCGATACGTAAGTCCTTACCCAAGGAAGCACCGGCCCTCACGACTCGCAACTTTAGGTCGCACGCCGCTCGCCGTACCTTCGTCTGCGTCAAATACCCCATTAGCACGCAAGACTTTCAGACGCTTCGCGAGACGGGCATGCACTACGTCGACAAGACCTAACCCATCTGTCGGATAGCGGAATCGGGTCGGTACTTGTTCCTGTCGCGTCCACGGCGTTTTGGGAAGTCGCTCACGGTCGCGACGCTCAACAAGTTGTACTCTGGGAGTGTGAAGCTTTTCGAGGGACTCTGGGCGGGCTAGCACTGGGGTTTTGCCGAAAGGCAGCGACCGGTACTCGGGTTCAAATTCGCGCAACTGGACTACGACACCAAGGGACCCACCGAGGCCCTGCGCGACGAAGTCATGGCGATGGCGTTGCGGCTGGGTGTGGAGGTCGCGCCGGACCTTACGCTCAAGGATGGCTTTACGGCCTTGATCCGGGGCGCCGCAGCTGCCCACCCGAGCGGGCGCGTCGTGGTGCTCGTCGACGAGTACGACAAGCCGATCATCGACCACCTCGACGATACCGCTCAGGCGCAGGCCAACCGCAACCAGCTGCGCAGCTTTTACTCCGTCCTCAAAGATGCCGCTCCATATATCGAGCTGGTATTCATCACCGGTGTCTCTGCCCAACTCGACAGCGGGGCCCCAACCGCATTGTCTCGTAAGGTATCGCTCTTCTCGGATCTCAATAACCTCCAAAACCTTACGCTCCATCCGGTGGCGTACACCCTCATCGGCATTACGCAGACCGAATTAGAGCGCGATTTCGGACCGCAGCTCGACGCCACCGAGCATTCACGTGCGGAGGTCAAGAAATGGTACAACGGGTATGCCTGGGGGGAGCACGAGACGGTGTACAACCCGTGGTCGCTTCTGCAATTCCTACAGTCGGGCCAACTGGACAACTTCTGGTCCGACTCCGGGACGCCGCCCTTCGTGACTCAGCTCCTTGCGGCCGGCGCGGAGTACCGCGTGGCCCCGGTGACGGCGCGCCAGACCGAGCTCACGAGCTTTAATCTCGCGAACCTGAACCCGGTGGCGATCCTGTTTCAGGGCGGGTACCTTACGGTAAAACAGGAGCTCCGCGACCCGAAGCGATACGTGCTCGACTACCCGAACGAGGAGGTCCGCCAGACCTTCGTCGAGGCCTTGCTCGGCGATTACGGCTTCGGGGTGCCCGGGTCGCCGAGCGCCCGCATCGACCGCCTTTACAACGCCTTCCGCACGCGTGACCTCGAGACCGTCGTCGACATCGTGGCCGCGAGCCTGGCGGTCGTGCCGTACCAGCTGTGGGCCAAGCAAGGGGAGGCCTTCGTGCACGCCATCATTCATACGACCTTCACGGTGCTCGGGCTATACACCCGCTCGGAGGTGAGTACGGCGAGGGGCCGGGCGGATATGGTGGTGGAGGTACCGGAGCACGTGTACGTCATTGAATTAAAGATCGGCGGCACGGTGGGAGAAGCTTTGGCGCAGATCGAGGCCAAAGGCTACGCCGTGCCGTACGCCAATGACGCGCGCAAAGTGTTGCGGGTGGGGATGGTCTGTGATGTGGAGGCGCGCGAGGTGTCGGCGTGGGGGGAGGGGGTAAAGAAAGCCAAGGACACATGACTGCTTGGTGGTCCACGAGTGTCCTCGAAGCATGCGCTGCGATTCATCGTTGATCTGCTGATATACTGTAATTGTAGTGCACTCCTAAGTAGGTAGTAGATCTGCATATAGGCCAGTCTAGGTTTCAGCCCAGCTGAATATCGAGGGCTGTGCATAAACACCAAAATAGAAGCACAAAGTACCAATACTTGGCCCTAGGCAGATTAGGCAAGTTTACGTAGCCTATCAATCAGCGTCTGCGGTAGCGTTTAACAACTTACTGTAGATCGAGCTATTCCCTCGCCCATAAGTGTTTCTAAGAACAACACACAAGAGCGCAAATTTAATAATTCCTCATCTTAACCTCATCACCATCCACCAATATAATTCCTCCACTTCCAAAATCATCGCGGATGGCGTAGCAACCGGATGGAAGCGCGTTAGGGTAGGGAGATTGATCAGTAGCTTTCATACAATCATAATCCACCCAGTAGCCGTGCACAGTTGCACCAGATGGCAAGCTAAAATCGATATAATACCTACGATTAATCTGTAACTTCCTTAGCTTCCGCGTTAGTTTGCTTCCTGAGAATTCACGAAATGTCAATTCAACTTGTTTAGCGCTTACGCTGGAGTCAACCGGAACAAAGATAAACCGGCTGCCGACCTCAAACTTACCTTCAAGAAGGTCAAGTATCGGTCCGGAAAATACCGAAGGGCATTCACTTGTCACCTCAAGTATTTGGACTGAACCATGCAGGCTTTTTCGCTTAGTATCTTGACCAATTTTTGTCGATTCTACAATAAACCCAGGAGCGCATGACACACAGAAAAACATGCAAATAACGGCGATGGTCCGGACCATACTGTATAGGTTGAGTAATTATTTTTATGAACGATGAGTCACTTTACAGCGCAAGTCATCGGCTCTCGCTTACTCGCGCAAAGGTATGCAATCTAAGCCAGCACGTAGGATCGACAATTTGCTTTAGCCGTCGCAGACAGCAGACTTCGTGCGGAAGTTTGACCTGACTTAAGTCTATGCAAAGCAGTCACTTGCTACGTCTCCCAGATGTTAACAGCCACCGAACAGCCCAAATCACGGCATTCTATAGGCTCCCTAGATAGAGTCAGGTAAAATTTGAAGCTCATCGTAGCTTTCGCTCCCCAGACCCACCCGTCTGGTCCGCCGCCGAAAGCCCCCCGCTCCCATGCAATCCCCCCACCCACAGACAACTCCCGCTCAACCAACTTGTCCTAAGCGCCCTACCCCAACCCACCGCACGAGTTTTCGCGCAAGCCGTGCCCTCCTCCTCGCCCTCACCCTCGTCACCCTCCTGGCTAGCTGCCGCAAGGAAGACAAGACCACCGGCCTCGACCTCGTCCCCTCCGTCGCCTACGCGCCCTACGTCGCCGCCTTCACCTCGGGGACCGTCTCGGCGCGCGACCCCATCATCGTCGAGCTCACCGAGACCGTCGCCAACTCCGCCGTCGGGACCGAGGCCCCCAAAGACCTCCTCACCTTCAAGCCCAAGATCGCCGGGCAACTCACCTGGACCGCCGCCGCGCAGCTCACCTTCGTCCCGGCCGAACCCCTCCCGCAGGACCAACCCTACCAGGCGACCCTCGACCTCCGGGCGCTCTTCCCGGCCGTGCCCGACTCGCTGGCGCGGATGCGGTTCGGCTTTCGGGTCATGGCGCAAGGTTTGGCGCTGCAGGATGTCTTGCTCGCGCCCGACCTCGTCGACGCGCGCAACGGGCGCATGCGGCTCTCGGGTACGCTCAGGAGCTTCGACCGCGCGGATGCCGATGACGTGCAGGCCGCCCTCGCGGTCACGCAGAACGGCGCGCCCCTGCCGGTGAGCTGGGAGGCGGGCGCGGACGTGCACGATCGGCGTTTTGTGGTGACGGATATCGCGCGCGGGCAACAGTCTGGTGTCGTCTCGCTCGCTTGGGCGGGTGCGCCGCTCGGCCTCGAGTTCGACAGCGTGCGCATCGTCGAGATTCCGGCCTTGGACACGTTCAAGGTCATGCAGGTCGTCGTCGAGCAGTCGGGGAAACAGCTCATCAAGGTGCACTTCTCCGACGTGCTCGACCGCAATCAGGATGTCGATGGACTGATCCGCCTGGCCGGCGCCACCGAGGCCACGGTTTCGGTGAGCAACAACGTCGTGAGCCTCAGCCCGGCCGAGCGTTTGACCGGCAACGTCGACGTCATAGTGGACGCGGCCGTCAAGTCCCTCGGGGGGCGGAGTGTGGGGCGGGACCGGCGTTTTGGCGTAAGCCTCCACGACTACACCCCGGCCGTCGAGATGATCGGCGACGGCGTCATCGTGCCGTCGAGCAAAGGGATGACCCTGCCGTTTCGCGCCGTCGCGCTCTCGGCCGTGGAGGTGAGCGTGACGCGGATCTTCACCAACAACGTCGGGCAGTTCTTCCAGGAGAACGAACTCGACGGGCGCTACTCGCTGCGGCGCGTCGGGCGGACGGTGTTCCGGGGCGAGATCCCGCTGCGGGGCGCGGCGGCCGTCGACCTGCTGGACTGGAACAATTACGCCCTCGACCTCGCCAAGATCGTCACCGTCGAGCCCGGGGCCATCTACCGCGTCTCGATCGACTTCCAGGAGCGCCACGCGCGCTACCCCTGCGCTGACGATATGCAGGATGCCGCGCCCTCGGCCTCCAAACCGATCGCCGCCGGGCAGCTCCCGTACGAGGTGCGCTTCGCGAACTACGAGCAGACCGATGATTACTACGCCGACTACGAGGACGAGTACGACTACTACGATTACGACGAGAGTGCGGACGCCACCGACCCCTGCGACCCGGCCTACTACCGCAACCGAGCCCAGCGGCGCAACTTCCTCGCCTCGGACATCGGCCTGATCGCCAAGTCCTCCGGCGCGGGCGAGATGATCGTCGTCGCGACGGACTTGCGCACGGCCCAGCCGATCTCCGGGCTCGACGTCGAGTTGGTCGACGAGCAGCTCCAGGTCAAGGCTTTCGCCAAAACCGGCGGCAACGGCGTGGCGACCTTCGCGGATGCGCGCCACGTCATGATGGTGACCGCGAAGCGCGGCGAGGAGCGCGGGTACCTCAAGGTGACCGACTACACCGCCCTCAACACGTCCACTTTCGACGTGGCCGGGGAGTACGTCGCCGACGGGGTGCGCGGCTACCTCTACGGCGAGCGCGGCGTGTGGCGCCCGGGGGACTCGATCTACCTCACGCTGATCCTCGACAGGGAGGCCCGCGCCATGGCGGCCAGCGGGGACGGCAACGTCTACTTCACCCTCAAGGACCCGGCCGGCGCGACCCTCGTCGAGCGCGCCGTGCGCCCGTCGGCACCCGACTTCTACGACCTGCGCACCGCCACCTCGCCGGATGCCCCGACGGGTGCCTACCGCGCCGTGGTCCGCGTGGGCGCGAGCCAGCTCGAGAAGGTGGTCCGCGTCGAAACCGTGATGCCGAACCGGCTCAAGGTCGAGTTCGGCTTCGAGGGCGAGACCGTTGATGTTACCGACGACACGCAGATTTCACTGATGGCGCGTTGGCTGTTCGGCGGGGCGGCCGGACCGCTCAAGGCCGACGTCGAGTACTCGGCCACGGGCGTGCAGCCGAGTTTCGCGGATAGCAAAGCGACGGATCGCTACAAGGACTTCGACTTTCTCGACGAGGCGCGGCCCTACGAGGTCTCGGAGGAGAAGCTCTTCGACGGCCAACTCAACGCCGAGGGCACGGCGCGCTTCGCGGTCCCGGTGGCGCGCGCGGGCGGCGAACTGCCTCCCGGCATGCTCCAGGCGCGGCTCGTGACGCGGGTCTTCGAGCCGACCGGCGCGTTCAGCACTGTGACCCGGAGCGTGACGCTGTCGCCGTTCACGAGCTACGTCGGCATCAAGGCGCCCGAGTCCGAGAGTTGGTACGGGCTCGACGGCTCACAGCCGATCCCCTTCGAACTTGTGACCCTCGACGCGCGAGGGCGGCCCGTGCCGCGGCAGGTCACGGTCGAGGTCTACGACATTGCCTGGAGCTACTGGTGGGAGCGCAGCGAACAGCGTGATCTGGCGAGCTACGTCGCCAACAGCGGCGCCTCGCGCACGATGTCGACGACGGTGGACGTCCCGAACGGGCGCACGACCTGGCGCGCGGACCTCTCGAAACTGGAGTTCGGCCGCAAGCTCGTCCGCGTCACCGACCCGCAGAGCGGCCACGCCACCTCGACCGTGATCACGATCGAGAACCCACGCTGGGCCTACGACGCGTCCTCGCGCCCGGGCGGGGCCGAGATGCTGGCCTTCAAGCTCGACAAGGAGGACTACCTCGCCGGGGAGACGGCCAAAGTGAGCTTGCCGGCCTTCGCGGGCGGGCGCGCCTTCGTGACCGTCGAGCGCGGCGACCGCGTGTTGAGCTACCGCTGGGTCGACGGCCTGGCCACCCCGCAGGACTTGGAGATCGAGGTCGACGAGGAGATGGTCCCGAACGCCTTCGTCCACGTGACCCTCATCCAGCCGCACGCCCAGACCGTGAACGACCAGCCGATCCGCCTCTTCGGCATCCAGCCGATGACGGTGTCGAGTCCGGAGATGCGGCTTTCGCCAAAACTCGCTGTCGCGTCTGCGAGCCACCCGAAGGGGATGGAACTGAGCCCCGAGGAGGCCTTCACGGTGAGCGTCTCCGAGGCCGACGGCAAACCGATGAGCTACACGCTCGCCGTCGTGGAGGAGGGTCTGCTCGACCTGACGAGTTTCTCGACGCCCGATCCGTACGCGCGCTTTAACCAACGCCTCGCGCTCGGGGTTCAGACCTGGGATCTGTACAAGTACGTGCTCGGGGCTTTCGACGGGAAGCTGGCGGGCCTGCTGGCCGTCGGCGGGGATGCCGCGACGGGCGAGAAGGTCGACCCGCGCGCGAATCGCTTTCGGCCGGTGGTGAAGTTCCTGGGGCCATTTTCGCTGCCTTCCGGCAAAACCGCCCGGCACGAGCTCACGATGCCGAACTACATGGGCGCGGTGCGGGTGATGGTGGTGGCCGGCCGCGACGGGGCCTACGGTTCGGCCGAACTCACGCGCCCGGTGCGGCGGCCGCTCATGGTCATGGCGACGCTCCCGCGGGTCGTGAGCCCAGGCGAGACGATCGACCTGCCGGTCACGGTTTTCGCGACGGACGCCAAGATCAAAACCGTCAAGGTGGAGCTCGACAATCTCCAGCTCCTCGAGCCCGACACCCGCACGGCCCAGGCTACCTTCGCGCGCCCCGGTGAGCAGATCGTGCGTTTCCGCCTCCGCGTCCCCGAGAAACTCGGTGTCGCCAAGGTGCGGGTGAAAGTGAGCGGGGCAGGTTTTAGCGCAAGCGACGAAATCGAACTCGACGTGCGCGCGCCCAACCCACGGACGAGCGACGTGCAGGCCGCCGTGATCGAGCCCGGCGAGACCTGGTCCGGCACCTACGCCGCGGTCGGGATCGCGGGCACGAACGAAGGTTCGCTGGAGTTCAGCGGCAACCTGCCCCTCAAGCTCGAACAGCGGCTCGACTACCTGATCGGCTACCCGCACGGGTGTTTGGAGCAGGTGATCTCGAAGGGGTTCCCGCAACTCTACCTCGCCAAACTAATGGACCTGCCCGCCGCCCGCGCCGCCCGCACGCAGGCCAGCGTGGAGGCGACGCTGGCGGCCCTGCCGAAGTACCGCCGTGTTGACGGCTCGTTTAGTTACTGGCCGGGGCAGCCCTACCTCAGCAACTGGAACACGAACTACGCCGGTCACTTCATGCTCGAGGCCAAGGCCGCCGGTTACCGCGTGGAGCCAGGTCTGCTGAGCGGTTGGACGAGCTACCAGAAGCGCGCCGCCAACGAGTGGACCCAGGCCCTCGCCGACGCCCGCGAGGACGACAGCGCGTTGATCCAGGCCTACCGCCTGATGACCCTCGCGCTCGCGGGCGAGCCGCAGCTAGGGGCGATGAACCGCCTGCGCGGCCAGACCGGCCTCAACCAAACCACGTCTCAGCTCCTCGCCGCCGCCTACGCCCTGGCCGGCCAGACGGACGCCGCGCGGCAGGTTTTGGCGAAAGCCGAGAATGCTCCCGAGCCCGTGCGCGACTACGGCTACAGCGCGTACACCTACGGTTCGCCGATCCGCGACCAGGCAATCGCGCTCTACGTGTTCAATGTGCTCAAGGACCGCACGGCCGCCTTCCGGACGGCGCAGGCGATCAGTCGCGGGATGAGTTCGGACGCGTGGTACAGCACGCAGTCCACCGCGTGGAGCCTGCTGGCGATGAGCAAGTATTTAGACGTCAAGACGGACGCTGGTCCGCTGAGCTACACCTTTGCGCTGGCCTCCGCGCCCGCGAAGACCGCGACGCAGGAGAAGGAGTTGCGCGTGGTGCCGCTGCCCGGTACGACGGAAGCCGGCCAGCAGGTCCGGATCACGAACACGGGCACGCGCCGCCTGATGGTCAACCTCGTGAGCACCGGGATCGCCGTGGCCGGCGACGAGGCCCCGCCGGCGAGCGACAACCTACAAATGGACGTGCGGTACACGAGTCTGGGCGGCGAGCGCCTTGACCCGGCGAACGTGCAACAGGGCACGGACTTTTTGGCCGTGGTGACGGTGCGGCACCCGGGGCGGCTCGGGGCCTACCATGATCTGGCCTTGACGCAGTTGTTTCCAGCGGGGTGGGAGATTAGGAATCGGCGTTTGGAGGGCAGGGCTGCGGCGCCGACGGGCATTCAGTACCAGGACATTCGGGATGATCGGGTGTTGAGTTATTTTGATCTGGGGGTCGGGAAGCAAGTGGTCGTTACGACGCAGTTGAATGCGGCTTATACGGGGGAATACGCTTTGCCGCAGGTGTATGTGCAGGCGATGTATGATCGGGGGGTGAGTGCGCGGAGTCGCGGGGGGAGGGTTGAGGTGAGGGGGGTTGTGGTGGAGTAGGAAATTTAAAGCTTTATATTGAGGTGTCTTTCTAACGTTTTGTAACCACCCCCCGGCCCCCTCCTTATTTTTTGGCGCTGATCAATTCACACTTCGTGCAAATTTATCAGCGCCAAAAAACAAGGAGGGGGAGCACGACGGCTTGGCTAGCGGCTGGTATGGCGGCAATACGGGCCGTCGTGCTCCCCCTCCTTGTTGGCAAGCCAACGAGGGCTTTGAGCTTTACTTCTCGGCTTGGGCTTACCAATAAGGAGGGGGCCGGGGGGTGGTTACAAAACGCCAGCGGAGCCAGCTAGATTAATTCAATACAACTTCGCACCTGCATTTAAGCCAATGATCTTGCAAGTGGTTCGCAGCAAAGAGACGTTGGGTTGACCGGTAAGACTTTTTTTATTACGAGTATCCTGCGTCTTTTTCTCGGGAGACTTACGCCAGGGTGGACGATTACCCTGCGAGGCTGTTTGTCACGCTCTACGAGGACAGCAATATTTTGAAAGATGAGCGGATAGAGAATTGAATGGACTATTGCCTAAATAAGGTATACGTCCGCACCCCAAGAGTTGCTGATGTGAACGCAGTAGCCGAGATTAACAGCTATTTACAGGCCTAAATTTCGCCCAGTTCTTCCAATACCTCTGCAAGTAAGCTTGAATTAAGCCGAAAGCCATTTGCTACCACACGCTCGATTATAGGTTTCACCATAGCAATATGCTTCGCTCTTTTAGCTGCGATGAGGACCCCCAACAAACCAATAATCGAGATACCATATCCTCTGGCAGTGGCTCTTCCGTGCCGCTCATCGATGATGAGATAATCTGCGTTCAGCTCTATGGCCAGCGCAATAGCCTGCGATTCTCCATAATCCAGATCATCTCGGAGCTGAGCGACCAGATCAACATTTGTGGGCTCACTAATAATTATCCAGTCAAGTCTTTCGATCGCTACCTGCTGACCATAATCGGCATTTAATTCCGCTACTACAGCAGGTGGAATGAGTACTGTATCATAAAGCAAATGCAAAAGCTTCAGCTCCTGGACCTGATGCAAGTTGGTGATCGTCGATGTATCACTTACGACGATCATAGCGTAATTCCTAAATTTTTGAGGTCAATGTCTAAGTCCTCTCTCGAGTACTTTATGTCAATTTCTCTTGATGCGAGTGCCCGCTGAAACTCCAAATGAGTCAGACCGCACAGCTCTCGGCACTTCCCGAAACTCAGTCTTTCTTTATCGTAGAGGTAGCAAGCCAAATCTGTCAATAACTCCTCACTAGTCATATGGACTTTCTGGAGTAAATCTTCTGAAACGGTGAAAGACATTATTTTTATATTTAGTGATGTAAGGTCTACAATTATGGTTTCAGTTTACGGTCGACCAAGAGTGTGCTACCGCCCTTGTTTCGCTCGCGGCCGCTAACGGTAGGGTGTGCCCCACTCAGTTGCTGGTCTATCCTGAATAGCCGAAATATAGCGCAAGTCTGCCGACGCTGGGAGATACGCGACTCCGCTACCTGCCGAGGCCGGCGGGGAGCTAAAGGTAGCTCATTCCCGCGGGAGCGTGAAAGGGTAGGCGTAATGAGGTTCGACACCCGCCTCGTAGCTACTGCTACTCCGAGCGCAACTAAGGCTGCAACATCTAAACCTGCGGCTCCCCGATCCGCGCCCAAGCCATCGCGCTGTATGCTTTTAACTTGCTCAAGGATCGGACGGCCACCTTCTGCACCACACAGGCGATCAGTCGCGGGACGAGTTCGGACACCTGGCACAGCACGCAGTCGACCGCGTGGGACCTGCTGGCGATTAGCAAGTATCTCGACGTCAAGATGGATGCACGAGGCACCTTGATAATCAGTAATTCCTGGCTACCTACACGCAGTCGCTGGAGGTCGACCACGAGCTGCGGCTCAATATTATCGGAAATTACGGAGGCATAGCGTTCCTCGATGCTCGCAACATGGGGCACCCCGAGCACTCGCCCGTCGTCGGCCACCCCGATGACGACGTGTCCGCCGGCCGTATTCGCGAAAGCACATACCGTACGAACGACCTTGCGAGGGTCGGCCTCCGCGCGCTTGAACTCCAGGTCCCGCCCTTCCGGCTGTCGGAGTAACTGGTCGATGGCCCTCTGCATATCAACAGTTTACGTGCCGTGCCGGTGTAAATGTCGGGAGTACCCTGCCGCCGCCATCCGGGCTTGCCCTACCCGCAAGACGACACAGCAGCCTACTTTCGTTGCGTACGCCTCTACCGCTTAGCATCCGGAATTGTCGAACCCAATACACCCCACATGAGCCCTCAGTAAGCCTATCCCAAATCTAGTCCTGTCTCACACCACAACCTCCCCCACCCCCAGTTTTGGCGAAAGCCCCCTTTCCATAGTCCTGCGGAACATGCGAATGCAGCAACGTAAACCTCATTGAGCCAGTCGATCAGCAAGATTTTGAATCGCTGGCGCGGTCTAGGCTGGCGCTGGCACGTGGTGTCCGCTCTATGCCTCACCGCCCTCCTCTCCTGGCTCACCTGCCTCCCCACCCCCCTCTTCACTTCCCCCTACTCCACCCTCGTCGAAGACCACGACGGCCGACTCCTCTCCGCCCGGATCGCCGTCGATGAGCAGTGGCGGTTCCCGCCCTCGGACTCGCTCGACGGGCGCTACGCGCGGTGCGTGCAGCTCTTCGAGGACGAGTACTTCCGCTGGCACCCGGGGGTCAACCCGGTGTCGATCGGGCGGGCCTTTCGGCAAAACCTGGGGGCCGGTCGCACGGTGAGCGGCGGGTCGACGCTCACGATGCAGACGGTGCGACTGATGCGCGGGGACGAGCGGCGCAGCGTCTGGGAGAAACTCGTCGAGGTGGCCTGGGCGACGCGGCTGGAGTTGACCTATTCCAAGGATGAGATCCTGGCGCTCTACGCGGCGCACGCGCCTTTCGGCGGCAACGTGGTGGGTTTGGACGCGGCGGCGTGGCGGTACTACGGGCGCGGGCCGACGCACTTTAGTTGGGCGGAGGCCGCGGCGCTGGCGGTGCTGCCGAACGCGCCGGGGGTCATTTATCCCGGTCGCTCGGATGCGGCCTTTCGGCAAAAACGCGATGGCCTGCTGGACAAGTTGCACGCCCGCGGCGACATCGACGCGGAGACGCTCGCCCTCGCCAAACTCGAACCGCTCCCCGGGGAGCCCGTGCGTTTGCCCGACCTGGCGCCGGCCCTGACGCTGCCGGAGGCACCGTATCGCTCCCGCGAGCAGTTTTCCCGTAAGGAAAACCGCACCACCCTCGACGGGGAACTCCAGCGCCGCGTCACCGACGTCGTCGAGCAGCACCGCCTGCGCAACAGCGGCAACGGGGTACACAACGCCTGCGTCATCGTCGCGGAGGTGAACTCGGGGCGGGTCCTGGCCTACGTCGGCAACGCCACCGGGGCCGGGGCCGAGCACCAGGACCGCGTCGACATCCTCCGCGCCCGCCGCTCGAGCGGGAGTTTGCTGAAGCCTTTCCTCTTCGCCACCTTGCTCGACGCCGGGCGCCTCTCGCCGACGACCTTACTGCCCGACATCCCGACCCTGATCGGCGGCTACGCGCCCCAAAACTTCGACCACGGCTTCGACGGGGCCGTGCCGGCGGGGGAGGCCCTGACGCGCTCGCTCAACATCCCGCACGTGCGCGCGCTGCAGGAGTTCGGGGTGCAACCGATGTTGGAGCGACTGCGCAACAGCGGCTTTACGACCTTGACGCGTTCGGCGGACGACTACGGGCTGTCCCTGATCCTGGGCGGCGCCGAGGTGACGGCCTGGGATGTCACGAAGGCCTACCGCGCGCTGGCGCATACGGTGCTCACCTACCACCGCAGCACCCGGCAGTACAGCTCATCCAGCTATGGCGAACTGCACCTGCGTGATCGCGAGGCGGATTTGGACGACGAACCGGTGTTTTCGCGCCAAGCCCCCGTCTACAGCGCGGCCGCGGCCTACCTCACGCTCAACACCCTTACCCAACTCGAACGACCGGGAGATTTGGCTGCCTGGCGGAGTTTTGGCGGAAGCCGCAAAGTGGCCTGGAAGACCGGCACGAGCTTCGGCTTCCGCGACGCCTGGGCTGTGGGGGTGACGCCGGAGTACGTGGTGACGGTCTGGGTTGGGAATGCCGACGGCGAGGGGCGGCCTGACATGACGGGATCGGCCGTGGCGGCGCCGCTGCTTTTCGATGTGTACGACGCGCTGCCGTCGACGAAGTGGTTCGTGGCGCCGGTGGCGGACATGCGCTCGGTGCCGGTGTGTCGGGCCTCTGGGTTGCACGCGGCGGCGGCCTGCCCGACGGTGGACACGACCTTGTTGCCGGCGCTCGCGCACGGTCTGCCGGTGTGTGCGTATCACGAGCGAGTGTACGTGGACGCGGCGGGTCTGCGGGTGGACAATACCTGTGCGCAACTGGCCGAGACGAGGAGTGTGGCGGCCTTTGCGCTACCGCCGAGTTGGGCTTTTTATTATCGCGGGCGGCACCCGGATTATGTCGGTACGCCGGCCTGGAGCCCGACATGCAGTCCGAGCGGTGCTGCACCGATGGCTTTGGTTTATCCGCGGGGCGGTCGCAGGCTGCACTTGCCGCGCAATCTGGCCGGGGAGCGGCAGGCGGCCATTTTTGAAGTGGC
>JBGTKC010000170.1:0-12072 GCA_041744755.1 Saprospiraceae bacterium | reverse complement strand
GACCGGCGGCACGTTCGCCGTCCAGAGCGGCGGCGGCACCGTCGGGGACGGTACCTACACGGCGGCGGCGGACCCGACTTCGGTCGTGCTCGTCTACACGCCGACGGGTGACTGCGGCGACACGACCCACGTCCGCTTCGCGGTCACGGACCGTGTTAAGGTCGCGCTCAAACCGCAAGCCGACATCTGTCGGCGCGGGACGGTTGACCTCACCGCCTTGCTGCCTGCGGGCGCGGGCTCGGTCGAGGGTTTTAGCGTGCGCGCCAACGAGGGCTCCATCGCGGACGGCGTCTTCACCGCGCGCAACATCGTGGGCCGCGTGCAGCTCGTGTACACGCCCCGCGGCGAGTGCGCCGACACGAGCTCGGTGAGCTTCGCGGTTACCGACCGCGTCAAGGTCGCGCTCGAGCCCCAAGCCGACGTTTGCGTAGGCGCGAGCATCAACCTCGAAAGCATCCTCCCGGACGGCAACCGCGAGGTAGCGGGCTTCAGCGTACTCTCCGGGGGAGGCAGCATTAGTGGCGGGTCTTTCTTGGCTGGTGATGCCCCCGGGCGAGTTACGCTGCTCTTCACCCCGTCCGGGGCCTGCGGCGACACGACTTCCGTGAGCTTCGAGGTCATCGACGCTACGCCAGTCGGCTTGCTGTCTGGACAAGAAACCTGCGCCGGGAGCACCTTTGACCTCAACACGCTGATCACCACTCAGCCACAACCCACCGGGGTCTGGTCGGACGCCGATGGCCGCATCTACGAAAATGGTAGTTGGCCAATCGACGCAGAGCTGCCCGTCGGAAAGTACACATTTACTTTCACACCGTCCGATGACCAGTGTCTGTCGTCAGCGCCAACCACGGTAGAAATCGGCAGCGGACGAACCTTGACCTTCGAGGCTCAAAGCGTCTGTTCGACGGATCTTCCCTTCGACCTCAGCACAATTGAGCCAGGCGATGCCGTAGGAGGGGTTTGGAGTTTTGGCGGAAGCCCCATAGATGACAAGCTCTTCGGACCACAGGGCCCGCACCCCCCGGCGGGCTACTCCCTCGAATACGCCTACGCCCCAGATGACGGTAGCTGCGCCGCAGCGGGGCAATTAACGCTTACCGTGAGAGAACAGGGAGAGAACCAGCGGATTCAAGTAGCACCCGTCTGTGCGGGCACAAGCGTGGACCTTATTCGCCTCCTGCCCGACACCACCGCCCGCGGTACCTTCCGTATCGAGAGCGCCGTCGACGGCGAGCTCGCAGACGAACGAACGTTTACGGCCGGCGCGAGCGGCCAGACGGTCGTGCTCTCATTTACGCCAGTCGAGGCTTGTGCCGGAGTGATTCTGCTGGCCTTCGACGTCACCTCGGCACCGACTTTAGAGCTGGATACGCCGGTAGACCTTTGCGAAGGGACGACGCTAAATCTCAATTCTCTGCTGCCCGCGGGCACACCGGCCGGGGTGTTCAGCCTGGTGACAGGTCCTGGCACACTAGCCGACAGCACTTATACCGCAGATCAAGGCGCCTCCACGGTCGAGATCCGTTACACGACCGACGTCAGCTGCCGAGCGGTAGCCGTGGTGACCTTACAGGTAGTCGCGGCACCCGAGGTGGACCTGGCCGACGGCCAGGAAACTTGCCCTGGGGCACGCTTCGACCTGAACTCCCTACTCCTCGATCCCTCTGCGGTAGCGGGGACCTGGCGCGATGCGGCGGGCGTCATTTACGCTGATGGCGTGTGGCTGGTCCCCGCTGGCGCACTCGCGGGCAGCTACGGCTTCACCTTCGTCCCGACGCCCGGACAGTGCCTGCGGGAGGGCTCGACTGAAGTTAAAGTAGGCGATGCGCGCAGCTTGCAGCTCGCGCCGGCTGACGTTTGCGCGGCCGACCTCCCGTTCGATCTAAGAACCTTGGAGCCGGCCGGTGCCACGGGCGGGGTGTGGAGTTTTGACGGAAGTGAAATTAGTGATGGTCTCTTCGACCCTCAGGCACCCTTCCCTACTACGGCCTACTCAATCGCTTACTCGCTCCCGGCCGCCGGCGGCGACTGTACCATCATGGGCACCTTGGCCTTCACCATCGCGCCCTCCAGGGCCGTTGCGCTCGGGATACTGCCGGATAGCGTATGCACCTCAGATGAGATCGTGTTCTCCGAGCTCGTGCTAGACGGAACGCCCGGCACCTGGCTCGTGAATGAGCAGCCGGCTGCGGGTGCATCACTCGAGCTCGCAAACGCTACCCCGGGGCAGCGACTCGTACTAAAATTCGTCCCGGAGGAGGGGAGCTGCGTGAGGGCGGACAGTTTGGTCACGGTGGTCGGCGCACCGCCGCAGGTGTCACTCACACCGGCGGAGGTTTGCCGTGTGCAGGGCACCTTTGACTTGTCGACCCTCGTGGACGAGGAGAGTTTGCGTGGCGGCGTCTGGACGGGTGGCCCCGCCGGAAGCATCGACGGTCAACTACTCGACCTGCGGATTTTGCCGCAAGGCGTGCTCGCACTCACCTACACAGCACCCGGTGCCTGCGGATCTAGTGCCCCCACCACGCTCACGGTGCTCGAACCGACGACGCCCGTCATCCCGGTCGAACCGATTTGCGACAGGGACCTGCCCTTCGACCTCGAGCAGCTCGAGCCGGCAGACTTCCGGGGCGGGGTGTGGTCGGGCGACAACGTCACGGCCAATCGCCTCGTCGCGGCGCCCGGTCAACCGACGAGCTACGTAGTGCGCTACAGCCTTCTCGATTCCCTGCAGAATTGCACAAGCTCGGTGGAGGTGCGGATCTCGGTGGTGCGCTCCGGGACGCCCGCGCTGCGCGACACGCTCCTGTGCCGCACCTCCGGGCCGCTCGACCTCTCCCTCCTCGGGGACGTCACTTTCCCCGACGGCACCTGGTCGCTGCGCGGTGGGAGTCAAGACCTCGGCGGCCTCCTGGACCCCCGCGACTACGCGGGTCGGTCAACCGTCGAAGTGCAATTCCTCCCTTCAGGGACCGGTTGCGCAGCACCGGGCTACGCAACCGTATCGCTGGCCGCGCCGGCCGAGCTGTCCGTGCGCACGGATACCATCTGCTCGGATGGCGGCCCCTATGACCTCACGATCTTGCTCGCTAGCGACGCGCCGGCGGGGGTCTGGACCGGTCCGGCCAACGTCACCGTGAGCCCTCGGGGCATCGTGCAGACGACGGGCCTGCCGCCTGGTATTCTCTCGTTCGTGTACAGCTCGGAGGCGTTTTGTGCTGGGCAGACCCAAGTCGAGCTAACGGTCACCGCCCCCGGCACGATCCAGTTCCTCGCCGGTCAAGAGGTGTGTCGACTGGACAGCGCCTTCGACCTGCGGCAGTTACTCGTCGATCAGGAGCTGCGGGGCGTGTGGGCGGCGGCCAACACTGCGGCGATCACGGGCGACCTGCTCGACGCGAGGAAGCTGCCTTTCGGCAAAACCGACCTCACATTTACCGTAGGTTCCGACTGTGTCGCCTCTGGCACTGTCGCGATCTCCGTGACTGAATCGACGGCTTACCTCCTGGAGCCCATCCGGTTCTGCGCCACTACTGCGCGCATATCGCTCGATAGCTTGCTGCCGCCGCGCCTCGTAGGCGGGGTATGGTCGGGTGGGCCACAGGTCGCTGCCGGGCGACTCAACATCACCGAAGAAGGGACCTACCAGGTGACTTACACGCCTTTAGACGGCACGTGTGCGGCGCCGCGCACGGTGGCCATCGTAGTTGGCGCGCCGACTGAGCTGGCGCTTCGCGATACGTCGATCTGCCCCGGCAACCCTGTGCTCGACCTGAAGGCACTCGAGGCCGAGGGCTTCCGTGGGGGCGTCTGGAGCCTCTCCGGCGTGCCCATCCTCGGTGGGGAGCTGGCGACTGTAAACCTGAGCCCGGGCGTGAATACCTTGGAGTACGCGTTGACGGGGACTTGTGCGCCTTTCGGCAAAACGCAAGTCACGCTCTCCAGTTCCATAATCCCCGGGGTGAGGGATACGAGCTTCTGCGCAACCGGCCGTCCGTTGAATCTCGACGCCTTGGTGAACCCGGGTTCGGAGGGCGGAGTCTGGTCGGGCCCGAACGTGGCTGGAGGGCTGTATACTGGCAGTGGTAGCGTGGCCGAACTCCTCACCTACTCGCTCGCGACAGCCGACGGCTGTGCCGGGAGTGCCCAGGCGGCAGTACGGGTCACCCCGGTGGCACGTGTACCTCTCGACAGCACCACCATCTGTACGGATGAATTCCTCGAGCTGGATCTGCTCCTGCCGGCAAACGCCCCTACCGGCACGTGGCTAGATGCGAGCGGCCAGGCGGTAACGAGCTTCTTCTCGGCGATCCCAGCCCAGGCTCGCTTTCGTTACGTCCCGTCGGCCGGAGAGGGCTGCGTTTCGGAAAACACCACGACCGTCCGCGTGGCGGCTGGAGGCGAGCTCACTTTTGCGCCGATCGTCCTGTGCGATGACGCCTCTCCACTGGTCCTTACGTCCATCCCGACGGGGGCGGCCCGGGGCGGGTCGTGGTCGGACGAGACCGGCAACCTCGTCATCGAGTTTGACCCGAACGTCTCCGGCAGCACGACGCTTGAGTTCACGAGCACGAACGGGAATTGCTCTTTCACCGGGTCCATGCAGGTCACCGTGCTTCCGGCGAACAAGCCGCGGCTTGTCGGAGGGCTAAGCACGTGCCGCGTCGACGGACCCTTTAATCTCACCAGCTTGCTCGAGGATCCGGCGACGGTCGGGGATTGGCTGGTCGGACGGGACACCGTGCGAACGCTCGATCCCGGCGACTATCCCGCCGGACCGCTGCGGCTCGTCTTCGTCCGCGAGGGAGGCTGTCGCGACACGGCCCAGGTGACGCTCGACATCCTCGACGGAAGGGAGGTGGCGCTCCGCGCGCAACTCGCCTGTAGCGGGACGGAGAGCTACAACCTGAACGATCTCTTGGTGAACCGAAACCTCGTCGGCACGTGGTCCGGCCCCGGGCTCGACATCCAAGACAGCACCCTCAACGCGAGCGCACTAGCCGACGGGCGGTACGTGGTTAGGTTTGTCCCGGACGGCGATTGCATTGCCGCGAACGAGACGCTCCTCACCTTGGTCAGCGGTGCCGTCCCGGCGCTTCGTCCGCTAACTTTCTGCGTGCTGAGTGACAACGTGTCACTCGATAGCGCGCTGGTGGACCCTGCCTTTGGGGAGTGGTCACTCGCGGGGGTGCCCCTCGATTCTATCCGACCGGGTGTGCTCGGTGAGGGCGAATACCGCATTCTGTTCACGCCAGTCAACACCTGTCTCGACACCGCCTCGAGCTTGGTGACGATTGGCGCGCCGACCGTGTTCACTATCGACTCCTTTACAGTGTGCAGCGGACCCATCGCAGTTTCGCTGCGGGGTTACGAACCTGTCGACTTCAAGGGCGGGACTTGGTCGGGGACAAATGTCCGCAACGACAGTCTCCTCCGCGCCGGGGCGGGCCTCTACCGCCTGACCTATACATCTTTGGCCGCCGAATGCACGGCGCCGGTCGAGGTACAGGTTAGGGTGCTTCAAACGGGACAGCCGGTGCTTCGACCCGCTAGCGTTTGTCTGAGCGCAGGAGCCGTACCGCTCGCGCAGTTCGCCGATCCAGCTTTCGCGCGTGGCGAATGGTCCGGGAGTCCTGCCATCCGCGGGGAAGTTTTCGATCCTACGCTCGTAGGTGCCGGCACGTACACGCTGACATTCGATCCGGAGGGCGACTGCGCGCTTAGCGCCGAGGTGGAGATTCGGGTGGACAACGAAGGTACGCCGAGCCTAGGGACGGCTATTGTCTGCGGAGGCGAGCGCGGGTTTGCGCTCGACGTCCTACTCGATCCCGCTTTCCCGAACGGCGTCTGGGAGGCTGCCGGAACGGTGGTGCCTAATGGTATTCTCGATGCGAGTGATTTCGGACCGGGTCAGCTTGAGCTCACGTTCCGCCCACTGGGCGACTGCGCCGACGCGGCTACGACCACGATCGACATCACGCCCGCCGTGCGCGTGGGCGTGGTAGACACCGCTCTCTGCGCCGATGGACGGGCGTTTGCGCTGTCGAGCCTCTTCGTCGGTGACCCAATTCCGGGCGTGTGGACCTCGACCGACCTCGTAGTCAACTCCGGTTCGGTCGCTACTGCAAGCCTGGCCAGCGGGAGCTACACGGTGACCTTTACCCCGGAGGGTAGCTGCGTCGCCGTGGCGGCGGCTAGGCTCGTGGTCACGTCACAGCGCCCCACTACCCTCCCGGAGGAACCCTTCTGCATCGCGACGAAGACCGTCGAACTGAGCAGCTACTTGCCGGGCAGCATTTCGGGCGGCGTGTGGTCGGGGCCCGCCGTGAGCGATGACACGTTCTCCCCGCTGGGGTACGCCCGCGAGGGTCGGGACACCCTCACCTACAGTTTTGGCGAAAGCTGCCCCCAGCTCGTGCAGCTGCCGATTAACGTCGGAAGTACGCTAACGCTGCGCGTGGACACCGTGAGTCTCTGTCTCGCCGAAGAGCTGGTCGCGCTGGCGGAGTTTGATCCGGCTGCGGCGCCGGGGGGCACTTGGTCGCTCGGCGGAGTGGAGGTCACCTCAGTAAGAAGAGGCGAGTTTGCCTCAGGGGAGGTAGTCCAGTTCAAGTACACCCCTCCGGCGGGCGACTGTAACCCAGCCGCCGTGGAGCGCTATCTCGAAATCCGGGAGTTGACGACCGTGAGTCTCGCGGTGGACAGCTTATGTGTCGCAGGAGGGCCCGTAGATCTAAGTCAATTTTTGCTACCCGCGGGCCTGACAGGTGTGTGGACCGGAGAGGGTGTCACGACTGCTGGCCTGTATACACCCGGTCGCCCGGACGAGGTTACTATTGTCAACTTTAGCCCTGACGGCACCTGTTACACGCAATCCGCATACACCTTTGATGTGGTAGACCTCGGCGGGTTAGCCGCTGGGACACCTACTTTTAGCTGCTCAGGCAATACTTACACGGCAACGGTCGTGATTGATACACACAGCAACAACGGCCCTATTACACCCTCCATCGGAACCCTCGTCGGCACGGTCCTGACCATCGGTAATCTCGTGAGCGGGGCCCCGGTGAGCGTGACGCTGTCCGACGGAGCCTCCTGCACGTCGGAGCTGGTGGTGGACCTTTCGTACAGCTGCGCGCCCTTGTCGTGTGAGGCGGACGCCGGCACCTTTGTCCCGGCCGACTACACCGCCTGCGAGGGAGACGATGTATCGGTCGACGAGGTCACCGGCGAGACTCTCGGTGCCGACGACCTCCTGCTGTACGTCCTCGACGACGACGGCGACTACACCAACGGCTTCCTGGTCGCCTCTCCGCTGGCGAGCTTTCCTTACCTGCAGCGCTACCGTGGCCAGGCCTTGTTCGTCTACGTCGTCGCGGGCGCCAAGGACGGCACGGGGGGAGTCTCCCCGACGGATCCTTGCCTCAACACCAGCGACGTGTCCAGCCTGCGCTGGATTAGGCCCGCGAACCAGGCCGCCGTCGGGACGCCCGTCTGCTCGGCGGACGGCGCGAGCTATACGATCAGCGTGACGCTGCCGGGTAACGCCCGCGACTACACCTCACTCGGGGCAACTGCCTACCGCGAGGACGCCGACGGACGGACGTGGATCTTCGGGCCCTTCGCCTCCGGGACCTCGACCGACATCGTGATTGAGGCGGCGAAGGACTGCGGGAGGTTTACGCTCGCGGAGACGACCGCCTGCGGATCGACGTGCGTACCCCCGACCGCGGGCACTTTCCGACCAGGTCCATTTAACCTGTGTGAGGGCGGCTACGTGAGCGACGGAGGCTACAACCGAGATGTTGAGCTGCAGGGCAACGGCCAGCTCTTCGTCGTCTATCAGGATATCCTCCGGACCGTTGTGCTCGACAGCTTCCCGAGCCTACCCATCGACTTCGAATCGTTCCTAGCGCAGGGGCCCGTCTACCTCGCGAGCCGCGTGGGCGTCCGTCGGGCCGACGGTTCGCTCGACCCGGCCTGTACCGTCGAGACCCAGGTACTGCAGGAGATTCGATTTGGCGAAAACCCGACCGCTAGCCGGGACACCGTCGTGTGTAGCCTGAGTTCGATCGTGCTCTACGGCCAGCGCTTCGACGCGGACAGCGCCACGCAGACCGTCACGGTCGTAAACCCGGCCGGGGGCTGTGATTCGTTGGTTGACCTCACCGTGCGTTTCGTGTCGGGCGATAAGTTCGTAATTCGTAGGGATGCTTGCGCGGGCGACACTGTCGTGGTCGCGGGTCGCGTATTCACGGTCGACAACCCATCCGCAACCTTCGCGATCGGCAACGCCGACTGTGTCGACGGCTACGACGTACAAATCGCCTTCAAGCCCGCCCTCACTTCGCTGCGAGACGACGAGCTCTGCCGTGGGGACAGTCTAGTAATCGGTGGCGAGGTGTTCGATTTCGAGAGACCTGCAGGTACCGTAGTGCTGGAGGCCGCTAACGGTTGCGACAGCATCGTGACCGTGGATCTGGCGTTCTTGGAGCGGCCCGTCCTGACTTACATCATTCAGCCCTTTGGATGTGATGCGAGCTCGGTGCAAGTGACGTTCAACGTCAGCGGCGCACGCGGCATCGGTGCGTCCCTCCGCAACGGTGGCGGGGCTCCCCAAACGATTTCCCTGCCCGCCGGGAGCTCCACGCGGACCTTCCCGATCACTGGCGACGTAAACCTCCTGCTAACGGGTATCCGTGCGCTGGTCGGCTCATGCTCCGCAGCCCTACCCTCCTCTCTCAATATCCGTAGCGAAGTGTCGAGACTCAGCACCAACATCGACGTGCCCCTCGCCGGTGAGTATAGTGCGTGCCCAGGCTCGCCAGTCTCCTCCATCAGTGTGGAGTCGGGCCGGGGCGTAGGTCGGCTCAGCTACCGCTGGAGCCGCGGGGACACCACGCGAACCTTACTCGATGCGGAGGTCGGCAACTACTCCGTCACCGTCACGGACTCACTCGGTTGCACGAGCGAAAGCTCGGTGGCCGTCGTGGCGGCCGACACGATCGCCTACGTGATCGAGACCACGGATCCCGTCTGCCCCGGCGGCAGCGGGAGCGTGAATTTCAATCTCCTCAACCGCGTACCGGGCCTGCGCTACCGCTTCGACCTGCCGGGGACGAAGCCCGTGACTGACGACATCATCGCCGTGGATTCGCTCCCGGCCGGCCGCTACGTTTTCCAACTTATCCAGGAAGAGGGCTGTAGCCAAAATACCTTCATCGACATCGTGGCGCCGT
Source organism: Saprospiraceae bacterium (assembly GCA_041744755.1). Classification (GTDB taxonomy): domain Bacteria; phylum Bacteroidota; class Bacteroidia; order Chitinophagales; family Saprospiraceae; genus CALDTK01. The sequence continues at coordinate 2,830 of JBGTKC010000170.1, read as the reverse complement.
CTGCTATCGACCTTATCGCCGCCGATACCATCACGACGCGGCTCGGTCGCGCCATCGAGCTCTCGGTCGACTCCGCGCCACCTGCGCAGATCGATTGGTCGCCCAGCGTCATCTTCTCGTGCGACACCTGCGCGACGACGATCGCCTCCCCTCCGAATTCGTTGCTGGCAGGCGTGACCATCGTCGACGGCCTCGGGTGTGTCATCCGGGATGAGGTCTACCTGCTGGTCGAACCGGGCTACAACGTGTTCATCCCGAACGCCTTTAGTCCTAACAGCGACGGCGTCAACGACGTGCTGGAGCCGCTGATGGGTCCGGAGGTCGAGCGTGTCCTGAGTTTCGAGGTGTACTCGCGCTGGGGTGAGCCCGTCCACCAACGTTACGATTTCCGCCCGGGCGATCCCGATGGCGCCTGGGACGGAATTTGGAGGGGCAAGGAGATGGATACGGCTGTATTCGGCGTGCTCGTCAAAGTCCGCCTCATTAACGGCGCGGAAGAGTCCATCTCCGGCGACGTTGGCCTATTCAGGTAGTCGATGCGCATCGCCTATTGCCCGATCTACCATCTGCCGCTCCCGCCGAAGCACCGCTTCCCGATGGCGAAGTACGATCTGCTCCCGCAGCAGTTGATCTACGAGGGGACTGCGGAAGCGGTGGATTTCTTCGCCCCCGAGCCCATCGCTCTAGAGTCACTGTTCCTCACCCACAGCCGCGACTATTACGAACGCCTCCGCCGGGAGGAGTTGAGCGCCAAGGAGATTAGGGCGATCGGTTTTCCGCTTTCGCAAAAACTGGTGGACCGAGAGCTCATCATCGCGCGCGGAACCCTGGACTGCGCCCGCGCGAGCCACCGGGACGGCGTGGCATATAACGTGGCCGGAGGCACGCACCACAGTTTCCGCGACCGCGGCGAGGGCTTCTGTGTGTTCAACGATATCGCCGTTGCCGCAAACGTTTTGCTGCAAAGCGGAGAAGCCAGCCGTATACTCGTCATCGACCTCGACGTCCACCAGGGTAACGGCACGGCAGCCCTCTTTGCACAGGAGCCGCGTGTCTTCACCCTGAGCGTCCACGGCGAACGCAACTACCCACTGCGTAAGGAGCGCTCGGATCTGGACATCGGCCTACCGGACGGGACCGGCGACCGGGAGTACCTGGCCATCGTCGCGGAAATCGTACCGCGCCTCATCCGCGAACATGCCCCGGACCAAGTCTTCTACCTTGCCGGGGTCGACGTGCTTGCGGCCGACAAGCTCGGGCGATTGGGCCTGAGCGTCCAGGGGTGCCGCGAGCGCGACCGTCTGGTGTTACAGGCTTGTGCCGACGCGGGAGTCCCGGTGGCCGTAAGCATGGGCGGGGGCTACGCCGAACGTCTCGCCACGATCGTCGACGCCCACGCGAATACGTACCGCGTGGGCAAGACGATCTTCGGGTAGCGGAGCCAGCCTACTTGCTTGCATACACAAACGACACAATTTGTGTTAATTTTGAGCCATGAACGACGGTCTTCACTTCGTCCCGACCACCGGCACCTTCGCGGATGTCATCCTGCCGGTGGCCGCGCCCAAAGCCTACACCTACTACGTCGATGAGGAGCACCTGGAGGAGGTGAAGTTCGGAGTCCGCGTCGAAGTGCAGTTCGGGAAGAACAAACTGTACAGTGGCCTCGTGTCCCGCGTCCACCGGGAGTCGCCCGACTCCCACACCCCCAAGGCAATTATCTCCGTTCTGGATGACGAGCCGATCGTCAACGAGACCCAACTCCAGCTCTGGGTTTGGATGGCGGACTACTACGCCTGCACCATCGGCGAAGTTATGAATGCCGCACTGCCCGCCAACCTGAAGCTCAGCTCCGAGACTCGCGTCTGTATTGCGCCCGACTTCGACGAGGACCTGAGCGAGCTGACGGAGCGGGAGTTCTTAGTGACCGAGGCCCTGATGCTCCAGAAGGAGCTGATGATTGAGGACATCCGTAAGATTCTGGGGATTTTCACGGTGTACCCCGTCATTGATTCGCTCCTTGAGCTCGGCATCCTCTACCTCAAGGAGGAGATGCAGGAGAAGTACCGCCCGCGGATCGAGCGCTACGTTCGCCTCGCGATACCGTACCGCAACCAGGAGGACCAGCTCGCTGAGGCCTTCAGTCTGCTTAGTAGGAGCAATAAGCAGATTGAAACATTGATGGCCTACATCCAGCTAGAGCGCGGAGGGCATGAGGTGACGCGCAAGGCCCTCCAAACTGCCGCGGACGCCGACAGCGGTCTGCTGCGCGCCATCGCCAGCAAGGGCGTCTTCGAACTGTACGAGCGGGAGGTGAGTCGGATTGACGTGTATGGGCGGGACCTCAACGCCATCAGCCCGCTCTCGGGCCAACAGGTTACCGCGCTCACCGAACTCTCTGAGCGCTTTCGCGAACGTGACGTGGTCCTGCTGCACGGCGTGACGGGCTCGGGGAAGACGCGTGTGTTCATCGAGATTATCCAAGCGGCGATCGAGCGCGGTGAGCAGGTGATGTACCTGTTACCCGAGATCGCGCTCACGACCCAGATCGTGGCCCGCCTCAAGAAGCTATTCGGTGACAAGATCTCGGTCTACCACTCGAAGCTCAACAACAACGAGCGCGTCGAGGTCTACCGCTCCGCCGCCGCCGGGACCCCGGTCCTGCTGGGCGCGCGCTCGACGGTGTTCTTGCCGTTTAAGAACCTCAAGTGGATCATCGTCGACGAGGAGCACGACCCGAGCTACAAGCAGCAGGACCCGAGCCCGCGGTACAACGGCCGCGACGCTGCCATCTATCTGGCGCACCTGTGGCAGGCTAAAGTCCTCCTGG
>JBGTKC010000169.1:0-3981 GCA_041744755.1 Saprospiraceae bacterium | reverse complement strand
AAGCAGTGCTTCGGGAAGCTGCGTTGGGAGGGGAATTTAGATGAACATCGATAAGTGACATGTTCAAGACCTCAGGACGCCTACGAGGCCGAGTAGTGTGAAGACGGACGACATGAAAGCCAGTAGTATGAAGAGCGCAATATGAAGCCAGTTCTTCGGCAAATTCTTCGAGTATTTGAAAATTAGTAGGATGCGATATACGAATCCTATTGCCGCAGTTAAGCCAAAGCCAAGTCTTACCCAGTTGGAAGAAGAGAGGTTGCAGATTGCAAAGGCGATGATTGGGGCGTATAATAAAATCGCCTTCTGACCATAAAAATGTGCCTTTGACATGACTTTAATGGTTGCTAACGTCGCCACAGAATCGATTAAGTCATTAAAAGGATGAAGCCGCACGCCAAGCGGGAAGACCGTCGTGCCGTCCTTACCGATGACACTTATCCTATTATGCTCGTAGTATTTAATTTCTTTAATGTCTTCCTTTCGTAGCGTACGCCAGTTGGCCCCATCACTATCATCGACGACGTCTATTTTGGGACTTCCGGGCAGGGGATTGTTAACCGAGATGGATTCACCCTCCTTGATGCGAACCTCGTACTCGGTGACCACAGCGTGCCACCTTTTTAGGCTACGGCGAAAGAAATAAAATAGCAAGAGAGCTAAAATTGGAAGTGCAATCAATAAGAATCGTAAATTGTAGTCCTTGTCCAAATAATTTACTTTATAGGCTTCTACAAGTCCGACAAAGGTAGTAGGGACGATTACTGATAATACCATTATGCGCTTGGAGCGCCTTAAGGCGGCGGCAATCGTCGCCTCTGGTACCCGAAAAGTCTTGGTCATCTGGTAATATTAAGCCGTCAAAACTTGGGCTGCATTCTGAATCGTCGCGGCCCATCGTAGGTCCGGGCTCTAATGTAGTCTGGCCGTCAACCCCCCTCGCCATCGACGGAGGAGAGGCGCCAGCGAGGCACCCTGCGGACTGCCAGGAGTGCGACGCTCTCCGGTGCTCAGAATTTGGGGGGGCGCTCAATCCCGAACCGCGCGAAGAGGTCCGGGTCCTTCCGTTCAGTCTCGGTGTGGACATCCTTACACTGGCGGAAGCGGTACTCGGCCCACCGTCGAGAGGGACGGCCACGTGGCCGTCGGCGTGGGCGGTGGCCACAGCTCGACCACCCCCACGTAATGTCGTCGACCGATCCAGAGCTCTACGCCTACTACATGGACCACGTCGAGCGCATCAAGCGCCACGCCGACCACGTCAACGGTGTGGGGCGGAGCACGAACAGTCGGGTGTTTAAGGCGGATCTGCTGGAGCGGATAGAGACGACGCGCGTGGCGGTAGTCGAGGTTTTGAATCAACCTATTGCGGAAGGATAGGCTTGAAATGGTCTTTGCAACGCAGAGGCGCAAAGGAAAGCACGCAAAGGGCGCTAAAGCCTTTCTAGCGGCCCACTGGCAGAGCCAGCCAAACGGGGCCCCACGCCATATCCCCGCACCAGCGCATTCAACAATTCAATCCTCAACAATTCAAGAATTACTGAAACAACGCCCGCACCACATCCTCTACCCGCGCCACCTCCACCACCTCGATCCCCACCCTTACCGCCTCCAAGCCCTTATTGTACTTGCTCACGAAAATTCGCTCGAAGCCGTGTTTATCCGCCTCTAAAATCCGCTGGTCAATCCGGCTTACCGCCCGCACCTCACCGCTCAGACCTACCTCGCCCGCAAAGGCATCCCGCTTCGGAATGGCGACATCGTCGAAGCTGGAGATGAGCGCCCCGACGATGGCCAAATCAATCGCCGGATCATCCACGCGGATGCCGCCGGCGATATTTAAGAACACGTCACTCTGCGCGAAGGCGAAGCCGCAGCGCTTCTCCAGCACGGCCAGCAGCATGTTGAGGCGGCGCGTGTCGAAGCCCGTGGCCGAGCGCTGCGCCGTCGAGTAGACCGCCGTCGAGACGAGGGCCTGGACCTCGATCAGCAGCGGGCGCTGGCCCTCTAGCGTGGCGGCGACCGCCGAGCCGGAGAGTTCGTCGTCGTGCTGGGCCAACAGCAATTCGCTCGGGTTGGTAATTGGATTCATGCCGTCGGCGCGCATCTCGTAGATGCCGAGCTCGTCGGTGGAGCCGAAGCGGTTTTTGAGTGTCCTCAAAACCCTATACGAGTAGTTGCGATCGCCCTCAAACTGTAGCACGACGTCCACGATGTGCTCCAACAACTTCGGCCCGGCAATCGCGCCGTCCTTGGTGATGTGGCCGATGATGAAGACCGGGATCCCGAGGTCCTTCGCGATGCGCTGGAAGACGTTGGTCGTCTCGCGGACCTGTGACACGCTGCCGGGCGCCGAGTCGATCAGCGGGCTCACCATCGTCTGTATGGAGTCGATCACGATGATGGCGGGGTTGAGTTCGCGGACGTGTTTGGCGATGGCCCCGGTGTCGGTCTCGGCCAGCATGTAGCAGCGCTGGTTGTTGCCGGGCAGGCGGTCGGCCCGCAGCTTGACCTGCTTCTCTGACTCCTCGCCGCTCACGTAGAGCGCCGGGCGGTCGAGCTGCATGACGGTTTGCAGCAGCAGGGTCGACTTGCCCGATCCAGGTTCGCCGCCCACCAAGATCAGCGCGCCCGCCACGAGGCCCCCGCCGAGACAGCGGTTCAGTTCCGGGTCAGGCAGCGCGAGTCGAGTCTCCCCGTCGGTCGAGATCTCCTGAATCGGGGTAGGTTTTGCCGAAAGGCGCTTCATGCTGCCCCCGCGCGGCTCGTCGGCCCCCAGTCCCGCGGCCGTCTGCTGGGCGGTGGTCCCGCTCGAGATCACCTCCTCGACCATCGTGTTCCACTCGTCGCACCCGGGGCACTTCCCCATCCACTTCGGGGAGGTCGTGCCGCAGGTGGTGCACGCGAAGACGGTCTTGACCTTGGAGGTAACTGCCATAGCGCAAAGCAACAAAAAGTTGGGTGTACGGTTGGGGTGGCTTTCGCCAAAACCTGCACCTCGCAGGCTTACGCCCATGGGTATCTCGGCCCGATCGTGGTGTAGGCGGAGGGAGCATATATGGTGGCCCAGAAAAAAATTTTATGATTTCCGAGAAAGCTGTTCTCTAATCCAGAAATTTTAGCCACATTTACCACCGTCAGCGACACGAGATTCTGGCGCAGCCAGCGTCCAGGTCGCTTTCATTTGGTTTTTTGGGGTTATACGGGGTACCACTCTTATAGATGTGGTACCCCGTTTTTGTTGACAAACTCCCCCGCGGTCCCTACCTTGCGAGACGCGTGAACCAGTACCAGTGGACCTTCCTCGACAACGCGGCCCGGCGCCACACGCTCGGGATCGCCCACAGCGCCAACAGCGGCCACCTCGTCGTGCACTGCAACCAGCAGATCGTCAAGGTCGACTTCTCGGTGCTGGAGCCCAAGGTGTTTAGCTTCTTCGTAGAGGAGGAGCTGTGCCACCTCGCCATCGAGGGCGACCGCCAATCGGGTTTCACCTACAAATTCAACGTCGACACCGAGGTCGATACGCCCGTCAACCGCGACCGTAAGATCAAGCGCATCAGCTCCGCGCGCCGCAGTGCCCTGAGCCTGGGGGCTATGGTCGTGGCCATCGGCACCCTCCTCGGCAGCGTCGCGTGGTGGGGGCACTCCGCCTCGCAGGAGAAGCTCCAGGACAAGCTCATCCTCGCCGGCATCCCCTCGGAGGCGCGCCTCGTCGACGGGGCCACCTTCGAGTTCATCGCCAACGGGGAGGTCGTGCGCACCGAGCCCCTCGCCACCGACCGCGATCGCTTGCTGGCGCTCAGGGCTCAACCCACCGACCGCGTGCCGATCCGTTTTGACGAAGGGAACGCCCACAAGTTCGTCGTCGACTGGCGCGCGATCTTTCGGAACGTCGAGGACACCGCCGCCGCGAGTACTCCGGCGGCGGACCTCCTTGTGTCCGGGCTCGAGGGCCGGCTCCCCGGCGCGGCCGGCTCC
>JBGTKC010000168.1:0-8594 GCA_041744755.1 Saprospiraceae bacterium | reverse complement strand
GCCCGCCGTGACCTACCTACGGGAGGTGTGGGTGGACGGTCGGCCCGTCGGCGCGCGGGCCTTCGAGCCCCGCGGCGGCGGTCCCCCGGTACTGAGCCTCGCGCACGGCCTCACTCAGCTCCAGCTCGCGGTAGGGACGGTCGGTCTGTACGACGTCGAGCCACCGGATTTCGCTTACCGCATCGACGATGCCACCGGGGCCTGGCGTACGCTCGGGCCGAGTGGCTTCCTCACGCTCGAGGGTTTGGCCGCCGGGTTGCACGTCGTGGAACTGGCCGCTTCAACGGCGAGCGGCGCGCAGACGGAGCCACTCCGGCTGATGATCGACAAGCACGTACCTTTTTGGCAGACGGCCTGGTTTGCGGTTGTGGTAATCCTGGGGACAGGCGGCTTGGTGGCGGGCGTGAGCTTCGGCGTCTACCGCCGGCGTCTCGCGCGGGAGCGCCAGCGCCACGCCCGCGAGCTGATCGTGGTCCAGGAGCGCGAGCGAATCTCGCGCGAGCTCCACGACGACCTCGGCGGGGACCTCTCGTCGATCCTGTTCCTCAGCGACGATGACGCGCCCCTGCCGCCGTCGGAGCGGGCGCAGATCGCGTCGCTGAGCCGGGGGGCCCTGCGCAACATGCGCGACATCGTCTGGACCTTACGCGAGGGCCAGGGATCGCTCGGGGAGCTGCTCGGCAAACTTGCCGCTCTCGCGCACGAGCGCGGTGCTACACAGGCCATCGCGGTGGACGTAGCGATCGCCGCGGAGGTGAGTGCGGCGCGCATGGAGCTCCCCGCTACCGTGCGGCGGCACCTGTACCTCTTCGTCAAGGAGGCGCTCACCAATACCCTCAAGCACGCCCGCGCTAGTCACATCGGCCTGTCTGTAAGCCTCGGCCCCGGCGGCACCCTCCATCTCGCGGTCGCCGACGACGGCGTAGGTCTGCCGAGCCAACGCGGCGGCGGTGATGGCCTCGCGAATCTCGCACAGCGGGCGCAGGCCCTCGGCGGTCGCCTCGAGACGGACGTCCCCCCGGGCGGCGGGACGGTGTTGCGGATGGTGCTCCCGTGGCCGCCCGAGGGCGCGGAGCTAACTAAAGTTACTACCTGACGCCACGTCGCGGTTGCGACCTTTCCCCCAGCGAAAAACCCCATGCTCACCGTGTGTATCGTCGAAGACCAAGTCGCCATCCGGGAGCGGATCGGCGCGCGCGTAGCCGCGATGCCCATGGTCCGTCTCCTCGGTACGTTCGCTAGTGCCGAGGAGGCCCTCGCGGGTCTGCCGACGCTCGCGCCCGACCTCACGATTCTCGACATCGGCTTGCCGGGGATGTCCGGCACCGAGGCCTTGGCGCGGCTCGTGGCCGGGGGCTACGGCGGTGGAGTGATCATGTTCACGGTCTTCGAGGAGGACGAGCACCTCTTCCGCGCCCTCGAGCTGGGGGCGAGCGGGTACCTGCTCAAGGACGAGGGTCCGGCCGGGGTCCAGCGTGCGATCGAGGAGTTTCGCGACGGTGGGGCGCCGATGAGTCCGCGGATCGCGCAGCGCGTACTGCGCAGTTTTCGCGACAGCCGTGTGGTTGGCCTTTCGGCAAAACTCGCCGAACTCACCGAGCAACAGTACGCCATCCTCGAGCTGCTAGCCGAGGGCTTGCTCAATAAGGAGATCGCCGATCGCCTGGGCCTCGCCGAGGGTTCGATCAAACAACACAACTTCCGCATCTACCGCAAGCTGAGCGTGAACAATCGCGCGGAGGCGATTCGGCTGTACCTCACCAAACCTGGAGCTTAAAGTCCGTGACTCACCAAACCCTCAACCCAGTATGAAACACAAATTCATCTACTACGAACTGGCCATCGATAAGCTCCCCGACTTCGAGACAAAAGACGACACCCTCATCGGGTACTACTTCGACTTTCGGGACGGTCCGGGCAGCGACGACTACCTGGACGCGGTGCGGATCGTGCCGGCCTTTATCACCGAAGCGGGTGGGACGTATTCCAATCCAGAGGAGGCGCCAGATTTGAAGTCTATTTGTAAGGGCGTGTTCGAGTACAAAGGCAAGACCTCCACGCGGATACCTGATGTACACGCGCACCACCAACTGTACAAACGTCTGGAGGGCTTCGAGGAGGCCGGCGGCATTGGATTTGTCTTGCTGCCGATCGGGCAGTTGCGGATGTTCGCGCGGTACAATACCACCCTGTACATCTCGGGCTGCGTGATGGACCGCAAGACCTTCATCGACGAAAAGAACCCAGAGGGTATCGCCGGTGGGGCCGGCAGCCAAGGCTCCATGTTCTCGCTCAAGGTGGAGGGCGATAACGTGCGGCCGAAGGGCGACAAGGGCATGTTCGCCCCAACGGACGTACGTATGCCTTTCCTCCTAGGACTCTCCTGCAAGATTTCTTGGTGGGATACGAATGCCTCAGAAATTGTGAGCCTAGACAGTAACGCCTAGTTTGAAAAGTGCGGGCCCGGCGTGAGAAAGCTAGGATCGCCCGATTCCCAGAAGTGAATTTTTAAACCCAGCATACTTGAAATTACACGGCGCCTGCGCGGCCCGGGTTGACGCGCAAGCGAATCCTCACACAGGCCTTTGCGATCGCGAAGACCTGGGCTTTCTGCGCAGCGGTGTTCAACTCCATGACCAATGCCGCCTAAACGGGTTTGCGCGCCGCACATATGGCGTTAAAGTTCTTCGGTAGCGCGGAGTCCCGGAAGGGCGCAATCCAGACCTGCCGCAACTGCGGCGGACTCTTCTTCGACTTCAACGCCCCGATCCTCACCAATACCTGGTCCAAGGTCACCACGCCGCGCGACAGCATCTGGTGGCTACAACCCACGGGTACGGACGTGCACTCGGGCGTCATGCGCTTCGAGCACGACCTCAAACGGCCCGGCGCGGACAGCTTCGATCGCTGGACGGCCACCAACACCGCCCTGTAGACCGGGCGGGCAACTTCAAGGACAAAGCCTCGTGGCGCAAGTGGGTGACGCGCCGACGGAGCTCATGCGATTGCAATCATTAGGTCGCCCGAGGAACGAGATCCGCCTTTTATCAGCGCTCTAGGTCGACGCGCCACACTCGGCGGACCCAATACTATAGTTACTAACGGAAGTGTCGCACGCGTGCCGACCTTGCCGCCACCGCCAAAGCCCTACTCGCCGCCTGTGCCCCAGGAACCAAGGCAAAAAAAAACATTAGCACTCACCCTAATAACCAATCTCTATAGTCGAAAAGTAGAAGACGGGCACCGCTGCCTCACGGCCCTCCTATCCGCCGGCAGCAGTGCGACGAAATCGTCTTGTTTTACGTACTAAATCCTCCCGCAGTGAATACTAAACCTCTACCCCCTCCACACTCCTTCCCCTCCGAATCCTACGACTCGTCTCGGCGCCCGCCCGAGGTGGCGACCTTCGCAACCATGCGCGCCATCGGGACCGACGCGCGCACCCGCGCTCGCCCGACCCGCGACGCCAATGCCGGAGCGTTGCCCCGCGATTACTTCGGCGGCTACCTCGCCGACGCCCTGAAGCAGACCTACTTCCTCCGCGGCCCCCACCGCTGCTTTGAGCGCGTGGACTTCGCCGAGGTGTGCTACCTCTCCGCCGACGGACCGTACACGCAGCTACACCTCCGCGGCGAGCGTACGTTCTGCGCCGACGGTGGCCTGTGTTCGGTGCTCGAGGCCCTCGACCGCGACGACGTGTTGCAGGTGCACAAGAGTTTCGCGGTCGTCGTGCACGCCATCCAGCGCTTCGAGCGCGAGTCGATGTGGCTCCGCGACGGCACGGCGCTTCCGGTCGGGCGCACCTACCGCGAGCGGCTGTTCGCGGCGCTCACCTAATCGCGCCGCAGTCCGCGATCAGTCCACGGTTCCGCCCTTGGGCCGCTTCGGCACCTTGTCGTACCAGCCCCGCAGGTACTCGCCCTTCTTTTTCTTCCCGAAGGCCAGGTTGACGCCCGCCCGTACGTAGACATCGTTGACGTTGGCGAATTCCTCGCCGAGCCAGACGTTGTCCACCGCGACGTAGACCTGGGGTCCGAAGAGGTCGACCATGAGGTTGAAGCTCGCGAAGGGCCCGCCGGCCTTTACGCCCGCGAGCACACCGAGGTGGCCGAGCTCCCAGAAGCGTTGCCCGATGCCGACCCCGAACCCGGCCTGCGCGCCGTCGAGCGTCTGTCGCGCGAACAGCGTGGCGTTGGCCGTCGTGTAACGCGCCAGCCGGTAGTGCGCCGTCGCCTGCGCCGAGGCGGGCGTGGCGGTGGTGAAGTCTTGGCGCTCCCGGGTGATCGCGGCGCTGTCGAAGAAGCCGGTCGTCCCGCTGAACGGACCCCCGATGGCATCCTCCTCGCGGTCTAACGAGTTGGCACCCGTGTAGGTAAAGGTCTCGGAGAAGCGGTGCGTCACGGCCTGCTCGCTCCAACGGATGATCCCGAGGTCGCGGATCGCGAAGCCGAGTTGTAGCTTCTCGGCAAGGCGGTAGGTGGCCCCGAGGTCGATCCCGAAGCCCTTTCCCGCGCCGGTGTAGCGCTCCGGGATATCGATCGAGCCGTTGCCGTCGGAGAGCTGCACGTCGAGGCCCGCCGTCTGCAGCGAGAGGTCGCCGGCGAAGGTGAGCTGGTAGTAGTCTGGATCGGTGTGGACCGAGAGACGATCCCCGGACAGGCGCGCGAAGCCACTACCGTCGAGGTAGGCGAAGCGCGCGCCGAGGGTAAGCTTGTCGTTGACCTGCTTGCCCAACTGCAGGTAGAACTGCTGGTAGGCCATCCCGCGCGCACGCGGCCGCAGGTCAATGGTCTCGCCGATGGCACCGGCGTTGCCCTCGAAGCTGAGCTCAAGCAGCTCATTGGTCGCGAGGGCTTCAGCCGTAACGCGGGCGCGGTGCCCGACGCCGACCTGCCAGGCCTTGCTGCGGATCGTGAGCGAGAAAGCGTCCACGACGCCCTCCCCGCGCAACAACAGGTCCCGTCCGCCGAGCTGCTCGTAGACGTCACGCGGCACGATATTGACGACGCCATCGCGCACCGGGCCGAGGTCGCCGAAATTGAGGGGCGAGTACCCGCCCGCCGCCACGGACGGCAGCCCGATGGTGAGACCGTGATCCTGCAGGGCGGCCGGGTTGCCGTAGGTCTGCTGGAGGCCATACATCAGCGGCAGTTGCACGTCGAACTGCGCCGCGGCCGTACCGCACGCGAAGACGGCGGGGAAGGCGATACGGGCGGCTTGCGCCAAAACCCGCAGCGTGCGGGACGGGAGAGTGGAAGCTTGTTTCATGGGACCTAGGATGAGGACGTTGGCTAACGGATGGAGAGGCCGATCTGGAGGGCGATCCCGGCGTTGGTCGGGATAGGGGTGCCGGACTGCCCCGCCGCGACCGAGAGCAAGATCCGTAGCCGCGCCACATCCGGGAGCAGGGCCACCCTGGCGGCACTGAGCTTTACGTCCACGCGAGTGGTCCCGGGCGCTTTGCCAGCGTCGGGGGGCGCGGCCGCCGACGCGGCCGGGAGGCGGATGCCGCCATCGAAGAGCGTACCGATGGCCTTGTCTTCGGCGTCGAGGAAGTAGACCTGCATCACGGCACCGCGCTCGAGCTCGTTGCGGATGTTGGCCACCAAGCCTACCTCCGTCACGTCGTCAAAGCCCGAGGCATCGAAGGCGATGGTGTCCACGAGCGTAAACCCCGCCCCCTGCAGGCTACGAAACCGCTCGGGGATGGCGAAGCGCGTGTCCAGGAGCGGGAAGGCGATCGCCGGCTCGGGTACGGCGTCGTCGATGACGAATTCAGGAACGGCGAAGGAGCAGCCGCCGAGGAGTCCGCAGAGTTCCAGGAGTCCCGAGACGGCGATAAGCACAGCGTGGGAGGCGTGTCGGCGGTGGTGGTATTGGTGCACGAGGTATCGATTGTGCAGGTAAACCTAGAGCGTCACCTACACGCGAGCGCCGCGGGTACCACCAACGCCCGTCTGGGTACCACCAAAGCATTGTTATGGCACATGACCTGCAAAATCGTTGTGCGGATTGCGGTCGCGTCAAAGCCAGCGCTGACCCGCGAGCCGACGGGCCGCCACGCAGTGCAAGTCTTCGCGCATGGTCGAAGCGCCGACCGCAAGCGTTGCGGAATCTGGTCTAGGCCAACAACGTCAGCATGTTTAGAATGCGAAATTCGCAATTCCCTTCCCCTGCCCCCCAAACGTCAAAAGGCCCCACCCCTCACGGGACAAGACCTTTTTCTACCGGGAATCCACGTCCGGTGCGGTTGCGGTGATAACCCGGATAGTGGGTGGGTTAGTTCCCAGCTTTCGCAAAAACTTCGCGCGCCCTCCTCCCGTTTTGGCGCAAGCCGCCCTCACCTCCCCGTGGTCCACGTCCGGAAAGCCATTCAACAATTCACCGCTCAACCCTTCAATAATTAGCCCCTCGCGCCACATCCTCCACATCGACATGGACGCCTTCTACGCGTCCGTAGAGCAGCGCGATGACCCGAGCCTGAAGGGCCTCCCGCTGGCCGTCGGGAGCGATTCGCCGCGGGGCGTGGTGGCGGCGGCGAGCTACGAGGCGCGAAAATACGGGATCAGGTCGGCAATGCCTTCGGTGTCGGCGCTTCGTCGCTGCCCGCATCTGATCTTCGTCAAGCCCCGATTTGATTTGTATCGAGCGATTTCAGAGCAAATTCGCCACATTTTTTATCGTTATACCGATTTGGTGGAACCTGTGGCGCTGGATGAGGCTTATTTAGATGTCACGTCTAACAATAGTCCGGACAATTTTAAGCCGCAATCATACCGTAGTGGCAAAGGGTTGGGTAATTCGGATGCGATTTAATTTGGCTTGGCTCCAGGTCTAAGTTGCAAATAAATCGCTCCAGCAGATGCTGATTAAGCATTTGCCGTTTAATACTCGCCATTGAGAACACAAACGGCGTTTTTCCTGAATGCTGTTGGATTGCATCTAACTTGGCGAGATTCAGGGCAGTGAGACTGGCATTGAAATGAAACGCTAACTTCACGGCATCGCGAGCTTGGCAATCCTCAAAGCCTGTAAACTGCTTGGCATCGCGGAAAATAAATTCAATTTGGAATCTCAACTTGTAGTACTGAACAATCTGGACCGGGTCTTGCTCAACGTCGGTGGAAAACAAAAGACAAGTGCGAACGCGAGTCAAATGGCGACGGTCTACCAAGTAAGCAAGTCGAATCGAGCGTTTGAGCGAGACATGCCACACGACTGCGGTATACAGCTCAACATCCGGTTGCACAGTTGAGACGAACGTGAACCGACTCCAATCACTCAGGTCAACTTTACCCGCATACTTGCGCGGTCTGCCGCGTCGCTTCTGAACGCCTGTATAAAGGAACTGGAGATTCGCATCACAGCGCAACTTACTAATGACGTGCAACTTCAGCTCCACCGCTCCAGAGACAAAGCGTTCCTTCGCGTAGGCTCCATCGACCGCAAGATACTCAACCTCGGGCGGCAGGTGAGGTCGCACACAGTCAAGATGATAGAGATATTGATCCATCCGACTTCCCTCGGGTAAGTCCGATTGAGCATAGGTCTGCTCGGCTGACAACGCATACCCCTGCTCGGTTTCGACATCAACCACACCCACGACTGAGACCTCTAATCCTGTTTCCACTCGACTGGCACATCCATTCCAAAAGGCATCGAGTCCAAACGTTGCCTTGCCACTTTTAGCAACAAATGAACAGTCCATCACGGCTAACAACGCCGCGCCCACTCGACTTGCCTGACCGACCAACGCTCGATTCAAGGCCGCAAACTCAACGTCTTGTTGATACTGTCGGCGATAGGTGCGTTCGCTCAAACAGCTGTAGCGACTCAGATTAGTGAAGTTGACTTTGCCACACACCAGTAGCATCGTCGTGAATAAGGTCACTAAGAATTTTGTCTGCGGTTTGCAAAATTACCCACTCCGACGAGTAGGCTTTGTACAATGGCTTCCATTCAGATATCCATCCGGTGCGCTTGTGATTATTTGCACCCTAAGCGTTGGGTAGCTTTCTTGTCAAAATTCTGTCCGGACTATTGGTCTAACAAACTGGGAATAACCTCAGCCACCGCGATCGCCCGTGAGATTCAGCAGGCGATTCAGAGAGAGACTCAACTGACCGCCTCGGCAGGGGTTTCCATCAATAAGTTCCTGGCTAAAGTGGCATCTGGCTTGACCCTCATTTTAACCGATGAGACCGCAGCCTTTGTTGAAGCGTTGCCGATTGAAAAATTCCCTGGCATTGGACCCGTGACCGCTAGCAAGCTCCAGGAACGGGGCATCTACACAGGCAGAGACCTCAAAGCGCGACCAGAAGTTGAATTAGTGCAGCAGTTTAGGAAAGTGGGACACTACTACTATGAGGTTGCTAGAGCGCGGGACGATCGCCCGGTCAACCCGAACCGCATTCGGAAGTCTGTAGGCGCAGAGATAAGCTTTGACCCAGATCTGGATGATTTAGAGACGATGCAGGAAGCCTTGATTAGCATTGCCCAGACGGTAGATCAGCGGCTCAAAAAACACCAGACCCGCGGGCGAACGCTGACCTTGAAGCTGAAATTTGCTGATTATCAGCAACGAACCCGCCATT
>JBGTKC010000167.1:0-6077 GCA_041744755.1 Saprospiraceae bacterium | reverse complement strand
GGGCGCGTTCGACTGCCTCCGGGCAGCGCGCCCTAGCCGCTCTGACTGGAGGCAGTCGAACAATAACAATGGTCTGTTGGGCGCCGCTGCCCGGAGGCAATCGAACGGCGCCGCGCTCGCTACCTTCCATCTATGAAACTGTACTGGACCCAAAATCGCATCCCCCACGGCTACTTGTGCGACCGGCCGATTCATCTCGTGTACCGCATCGAGGGATGCGCCCCGGTCGGAGACCTCCGTCGTCTCCAAGATGAGCTCACGGAGCAGCTCAAGTTTTTGCGAAAGCAGAATGTGGACGAGGCTACGATACAAAAGCTCTTGGACGAGCACTTTACGGTATACGATCAGCTCCTCGATGCGCAAGATCAATTGAAGTACATTCTCGCGGACGAGCGCGCCGCACGGATCGTCATTCAGAGTTGGCTGGACTTAATGCAGCGCGGTGAGATCGTTGTCTACGCCATTTGTATTATGGGCAACCATGTGCATGTCATCCTGCGCGGGGCTGAAGGTGTGGCGGAGCGGGAGATCGGGCAGTTGGTCAATCGGCACAAGCGCTTTACGGCCCGGCGCATCAAAGAGGCGTGCGGGTGGGAGCCACGCGTATGGAACGACGGGTTTTATGATCGGTACGTACGGTACGGGACCTTTGAGGAAGTTTTGCGGTACGTGTTGCGCAATCCTGTTGCGGCGGGACTCGTGGGTGAGTGGCGGGAGTGGCCGCATACTTGGGTGGACGAAAGATGTCTGCGGTAGCCGCGTTCGACTGCCTCCGGGCAGCGCGACTACAGGTGCTGAGATACGATTCTTTTAGCGCCGCTGCCCGGAGGCAGTCGAACGGCGCTACTATCCCTATGGCCTTCCTCCTCTTCTACGCCGCTGCCCTCCTTCTAGTCATCGCCCTCATCGCCCTCGCCTCCTACGGCATTTACCGTTTTGCGAAAGCGTACCTGCCGCACCCCGCCTGGACCTTCCTCGCCTGGCTCCCGCCACTTGCCGTTGCTATCACGGTCTTCTTCGCGCTCTACCCCACGGGAAGCTTCTACGTCGCCGACTATTACGAGGTCACGGGGATGGAGTTGCCTCCCGACGCCGAGTTCGTCCTGACGAGCGCCACCTATCCGGACCAGCACGGGGACTACACTTCGGTGGCGGTGATCAAGATGGAGGGGCGCTACTACGAGGCCTTGCGGGCGCGGGTGATGGAAAGAGGCTGGCAGACGGGCTCGCCTATTCACCATAGCGACCTGTCTGCTGAGGCTCAGGCAGCGCTAGCGGATACTACTTGGCGTCACAACTTGGAGGCACCCTTTGACGGAGAGGACGAATACAAGCAGACGGAGCACTACTTCGTGGGGTTTGGTAAGGATGGGCAGACCGTGGTAGTGGAGCGGAGTAGTTGGTAGCCGGCGTTACTGGAGGTCGAGTATGACGCGCGCCCCGAGTTCCCCAGTCTCCTGATCCACGTGATAACAACAACTCGCGAGTCGTTCCTTGCCAGCGATCGAGTAGAGTGGGTACTGCACGCTCGCGATCGCGAGCGCATGGGCCGGGTTTGCCGTGAGCGGCCCAGCGTAAGACGGATGTCCTTCGGTAACCATGTCCGCTTCTATCTCGAAGCCCTTCGCGCGCAGCTCGGCGACCCGAAAGCCGACAACTACGTAGTTCGGATCTCCTCCCGTTGTGTCCTTTATGGTGGTAAGTCGGGCCACGTTCACGGAGTAGCCGCGCTCGTACTTACCTGCTTTGCCCACGATTGGCTTTCCTGTTTCTGGATTGGTGCGAAGCGAGTCGAGCTTGCGGAGTCCGAAAGCCTGTAGTCGCGGATGGCCGTCGCCCCAGTGGTCGGGGACGGTACGTTTGACTCGACGAAGGAGTGCGTCGCCATCTGTGATTTCCATGTTCAAGGGCCTTGTACGTCGGCTACGATGTAGGCAGGGGAGAGGGGAAAGGTAACGGGCTGCGGTATCTTTGACGTAACGGACCGCCTCGTGCCTTGGCGGGTTACTTTAGCACTATGCCTACCGCATCGAAGACCCTTACTGCCCTCCCGGCCTCCACAGCTCGCCTCCTCGACGAACTCGAAAGGTTTGCTGCGCTTCCAGACGACTGGGACTCCTACGGCGCTACTGCACCTGAGAGATCCGTCATTGACTGCTCTTGTGAGACCGTCGTGGCCCTAGGGCATTTGGGCGAGCACGATGTTCGACTAACACCCGGTGCCGGCAATAACATCGAACTCGCGTTTAAGCACCGCGGCACGAGTTTCGTGATCGAGATCGATGACGAATGTTGGCAGGCTCGTGTGCAGTGTCCGGGAGAGGAGCCGCTTTATCGCACCTTCGAGCCTTCATCACCTCAGAATTTGGATAGGGTGCTGGCGCTGGGTGGGAGTGACAAAGCTGATCCTAAAGCTCCACTTGCAGGAGCCACTCGAACGGCGCCTACCATCCCCGGTGTCTCCGTCGATTACGCCGCCAACGGCACCTCCACCTCTGCCAATTCATTCGGTATGCGCGCCATGCAGGAGCGGGCGTACAACCAGCGCGGCGAGCAGTACCACATCATCAAGTCGCCGCCGGCCTCGGGGAAGAGCCGCGCGCTCATGTTCATCGCCCTCGACAAGATCCACCGGCAGGGGCTCAAGCAGGCCATCACTACCGTGCCCGAGCGCTCGATCGGGGCCAGCTTTCACGATGAACCGCTGTCCAAGTGGGGCTTCGCCTACGACTGGCACGTAGAGCCGCGCTGGAACCTCTGCGAGGCCGCCGGCGAGGACGGCAGCAAGGTCCGGGCCGTGGCGGAGTTCCTCGCGAGCGACGACAAGAACTTGGTCTGCACCCACGCCACCTTCCGGTTCGCCGTGGACGAGCTCGGCATCGAGGCCTTCGACAACCGGCTGCTCGCCATTGACGAGTTCCACCACGTGTCCGCCAATCCCGACAATCGCCTCGGCGAGCACGTGCGCGCTTTCATCGCCCGCGACAAGGCACACATCGTGGCCATGACGGGTTCCTATTTCCGCGGCGACGCCGAGGCCGTGTTGCTGCCCGAGGACGAGGACCGCTTTGCCGTCACCACCTACACGTACTACGAGCAGCTCAACGGCTACGAGCACCTCAAGCGGCTCGACATCGGCTACTACTTCTACTCCGGGAGCTACGCCGACGAGATCATGTCCGTACTCAATCCCGCCGAGAAGACCATCCTCCACATCCCCAACGTCAACTCGCGCGAGAGCACCAAGGACAAGGTCAAGGAGGTCGAGCACATCATCGATGCCCTCGGCGAGTGGCAAGGCGTCGACCAGGCCACGGGCTTCTACCTCGTTCGTACGCCTTTCGGCAAAACCCTCCGCATCGCCGATCTTGTCGACGACGAGCCCGCAAAGCGAGAACGCATCGCACGGGCCCTGCGCGACCCGGCCCACAAACATGACCGCGATCACGTCGACCTGATCATCGCGCTCGGCATGGCCAAGGAGGGTTTCGACTGGGTCTGGTGCGAGCACGCGCTCACGGTCGGTTATCGCTCCAGCCTCACCGAGATCATCCAGATTATCGGGCGGGCGACGCGTGATGCACCCGGCAAAACGGTCTCGCGTTTCACCAATCTCATCGCCGAGCCCGATGCCTCCGAACTGGCCGTCCGCGAGGCGGTCAACGATACCCTCAAGGCCATTGCCGCGAGTCTGCTCATGGAGCAGGTGCTCACACCAAAGTTCGACTTCACCCCAAAGAATCCTCAGTCTATAGCGCTGGAAGGCGTCGACTACGGCCCCGCCGGCTATGATCCAAAGCGCAGCAACGTGGGCGTCGACCCTAGAACTGGCCGCGTCCAAGTAGAGATCAAAGGTCTCAAGGAGCCGAAGACCGCCGAGGGCAAGCGCATTTGCAGCGAAGACCTCACGGACATCATCGCCACCTTCGTGCAGGACAAGCCGACCCTCGAACGCGGCATGTTCGACCAGACCAACACCATCCCGGAGGAACTCACGCAGGTGCGCATGGGCAAGATCATCGCCGAGCGCTACCCCAACATCGACGAAGAGGATCGCGAGGCGCTCCGCCAGCGAGCCGTGGCCGCCATCAACCTCGTGCAGCAGGCACAGCAGCCGTCGCTCCTGCAAGAGGATCGCGTTCCCTACGAGGCCGACCCCAACAATCCGACGGGCTACGGCGAAGCAAAGGGGCCAGCAGGTTTTGGCGACAGCCTACCCAAAGCCAATACGGCCTTCGTAGACAGCATCCGCAAGTTTGCGCTCTCGGTCACCGAACTCGACATCGACCTCATCGACCGGATCAACCCCTTTAGCCAGGCGTACGCGGTTTTGGCGAAAGCCATGGACCCCGAACGCCTGCGCCAAGTAGAGGCAGAAATTGCCGCCAAGCGTATCAAAATGGACCTAGAGGAGGCTCGCGATTACGCCAAACGAGCCATCGTCTTCAAGCGCGAACGCGGCCGCTTGCCCTCCCTGACCTCTGGCGACCCGTACGAAAAACTCATGGCCGAGGCAATCGCTTTGCTCCAGCGCAAGGCCATCGAAAAGAACGCAAATGGCTAAGGATCAAATCACCGACGCCGACCTAGACCTCCTAGCCGAACTCGAGGTCGATACGAGCGCCAAGCCCGTGCGCCAACTCACCCGCGAGGAGGAGCGCGTCCTGGCCGGCTTCGAGGACATCACGCGCTGGGTAGAGCGTGAGGGCCGCGTCCCGCAACACGGCGCAGAACTGGATATTTTCGAGCGCATGTACGCCGTGCGGCTCGAGCGCATCCGCGGCTTGACGCAGTACCACGAGCTGCTCGCCGACTACGACCCAGATGGACTTCTACAGCCGGCTTTCGCCAAAACCGGACCTCCCCCGGTACTTGATACCGACGAGGACATCCTCCTAGCTCTCGGCGTCGAGCCCGCCCCCGCCGAACTGAGCCAGCTCGTCCACGTCCGCTCGAGCGAGGAGCGCAAGGCCAGCCCTGAGGAAGTGGCCCAACGTCAGACCTGCGAAGACTTCGAAACCTTCGCGCCGATCTTCGTGAAAGCGCGTCTCGGACTGGACACCGGTGCCTGGGCTACGACGAAGTACAAGGAGGATGCGAGCATTGAACTCAACGACCTCTTCATAGTCGATGGACAAACTGCGCTCGTGGCCGCCGTCGGCAAGGAGTTCGTGCAGGAGCACGGGCGCCGCGACCGGCGCCTGCGCGTGATCTACGACAACGGTACGGAGTCCGATCCGCTCCGCAGGTCTCTCCAGCGCGCCCTCAACAAAGACGACACGAGTCGCCGGCTGCGCCCCTATGACAACGGTCCCCTGTTCGCGGGCACCGAGGCGGCAGACGACCTCACGACGGGCCGACTCTACGTCCTGCGCAGCCGATCCGACAACCCTTGGATTGCCGAGCACCGGGAGCTAGTGCACAAGATCGGCGTCACCACCGGGGAGGTCAAGACCCGCATCGCCGGGGCCGCCCTCGACGCCACGTACCTCCTCGCGGATGTCGAGATCGTGGCGTCTTACAAGCTCGCCAACGTTGTGCCGCACAAGCTCGAGGCCCTCGTGCAGCGCTTTTTTGCGGAGGCTCGGCTCGATGTGGAATTGCGCGACCGATTCGATGTGCCGGTGCATCCGCGCGAGTGGTTTCTGGTCCCGCTGGCCGCGATTGAGTCGGCGGTGGAGCATATTAGGGAAGGGACGATTGGGCGGTATCGGTATCATTTGAAGCGGGCGGCGGTGGTGGAGCGGTGAGCGCCGTTTGGCTCGCTCTGCGAGTGGCGCTAAAAATTTCTAGGCCGCACTCGCGGAGCGAGCCAAACGCACCCTCACCCCGCCTGTATCGCCGTAATCAGCACCGTATTCACGATATCCTCCACCGTACATCCGCGACTCAGATCATTCACCGGCTTGTTCAATCCCTGCAACACCGGCCCCACCGCAATCGCACCGGTCTCCCGCTGCACAGCCTTGTAGGTATTGTTGCCCGTGTTCAAATCGGGGAAGATGAGCACGCTCGCCCGGCCGGCCACTTCACTCCCCGGCGCTTTCTTTAAGCCAGTGGCCAAGTCTACAGCCGCA
>JBGTKC010000166.1:0-7016 GCA_041744755.1 Saprospiraceae bacterium | reverse complement strand
CTCCCCTCGACGACGATCGCGAGGCTGTCCCCGGCGGCGTCGGTGGCGCGGAGGGTGTGGACGAAGATTTCGCCCACACCCCACCGCAGCGTGTCGGTTGAGGCGAGAGAGGTGTCGACGCGATTGGAGAGCGTCGCCGGCGGGGTCGGACGCTGTGCCATGGCTCGCCCGCCTAACACGCCGACGAGACCCGAGAGCACCAGGCCCGTCCACCAAAGCCGCCACGTGCCCACAGGCGCTAAACGTAAGCCACGCGGGATTGGTGCCAGGGCCCACGCAGTACCCACCCCCGAGGCGGCCCGGAGGAATCTCACAGGTTCAGGCATATCGGGCGAGGGGTTTGCACACGAGCTATGGTGATTCGATCGATAAGCTCCCCTCCCGTTCCCGGATCACACACACAGTGATCACCGTACTCGTGGTCTGCGGGACCGCACGTCAGGTGCGGCGGATCGTCCTCAGGGATGTCGTCGGCCGGACGATCGCCGTTTGGCCGCCCGAGGTACACGGTTTCGAGGTAAGTCCCGACCAGTGGGAGGCTACGCCGTCGCTCGACGCCGATCACCTACCAACCGGCAGGTACGCCTGTAGCGTAGAAGCCGCCCGGGGCACCGCTTCAGCGTTCGTATACGTTTTGCGGTAACGCCGAAACCCGCCCGCGGCATTGTCCGTATGTCGCGGACGTTGATTTGGCACGAAATTTAAGCAGATACGGGTAGAAACACTGTATCCCATGTCGATCCACGAAACCATCAACGTCCTCATCGCCGAGGACCATCAAATCTTCGCCGAGGGGCTCAAGTCCGTCCTCGAGGGCAGTCGACTGTTCCGGATCAAGGTGGTCGGCGAGGAGACCTCCGGCGAGCGCCTCCCCGACGTGGTCGCGGCCTGCAAGCCGCACGTCCTCCTGCTCGACCTCAACCTCTCCGGCGAGGACGGCCTCCTCCTGCTCCCGCGCATCAAGCGCGAGAACCGCGGCGTGAAGGTGATCGTGCTTACGATGTACGACGACCCGAAGATCGTGGCGGCGGCCTTCAAGGCTGGGGCCAACGGCTACGTGCTGAAGGGCTACGCCATCCAGGACCTCTTCAAGGCGATCGACTCCGTGATGCAGGGCGAGGAGTACATCGGGCAGGGCGTCGACGCCCCGACCGAGCGCACCGACATGCCGACCTCACTGACGGTCCACCAGTACGCCGACCGCTTCACGAAGCGCTACCAGCTCACCAAGCGCGAGATAGAGGTCCTGAAGCTCATCACGCAGGCCCTGAGCAACAAGGAGATCGCGCGCGAGCTCTACATCTCGGATCAGACCGTGAGCGTGCACCGCAAGAACATCATGCGCAAGCTCGGCGTCAACAACACCGCCGGCCTCCTGGCGATCGTCTACTCCGACGGCGTCGGCTAGGCCTCCGCGTGCACCGATCCACACTTAGCAACCGTCCGTCAAGCAATTAGAATTAGCATGTCTCACAAGCACGTCTTGCTAGCCGAAGACGACGCCGCCGAGAGTCGCATGATTTGCGACGCCTTCGCAGCCGTGGACCCGGCCACCAAATTTACCTGCGTCACGACGGCCCAGGAGGTGGTCGCGTACCTGAGCGGCGATGGCGTGTACGACCTGTCCTTCGCGCTCATCGACCTCCACCTCGCCGACGGCGGCGGCCAGAAGCTCCTGCGTGAACTGAGCGACAACCCACAGATGCGTCTGCTGCCGGTGATCGTGTTTAGCGGGACGACCGACCCGGAGGAGGTGATCCGCTGCTACAACTCCGGGGCGAGTGCCTTCGTGAGCAAGCCCGACGACATGGAGGGCTACCTACGGGTCGCCAGGGCGATGAGCGACTTCTGGCTGGACATCAACGTCACGGCTAAGCCAGAGGTGAGCCTTTTTTAGGGAGCCGTACCGAGGACTGGATTCCGGGCAGGCCCCGACGCTTCAGAGGCGTCTTGCCGAATACCTGCCCGAAGGCCTCCTCCGTGAGCGCGGCCCAGTCTGCATGACCCATGCCGGCCAGCGCTGGGCTCGGCGCGAAGGCCGGTTCGGCGTGTGGCTTCGAGAAGCGGTTCCACGGACATACTTCCTGACAGATGTCGCAGCCAAAGATCCAGCCTTCTAGTGGGTCGCCGGGGTTACTTGTATTTAGGCTTTCGCCAAAACCTGCCGGTAGTGCTTCCCTGAGCTCAATTGTGAGGTAGCTGATGCAGCGCCCGGCGTCGAGCAGGTAGCCCTCCGGCGCGATGGCATCCGTCGGGCAGGCGTCGATGCACTTGCGGCAGGTGCCGCAGAAGTCTTTGACCGGCGGGTCGGGGTCTAGCTCGAGGTCTATAATTAACTCACAGAGAAAGAAGTAGCTGCCGGCGTCGCGCCTGAGTAGGAGCGTGTTCTTGCCGAGCCAACCCTGGCCCGCGCGCTCGGCCCACTGTCGCTCCATGACGGGGGCGGAGTCGACGAAGACCCGGCCCTCGACGGCGCCGTAGAGTTTGCGGACGCGATTGAGCAATTCCTTGCCCTTCTTGCGCACCACCTTGTGGTAATCCTCCCCGTAGGCGTAGCGCGCCACCTTCGGGTTTTGCCGCGAAGGCGCATCATCTTCCGGGAAGTAGTTGTAGCCCAGCACCACGACGGTCTTGGCGCCCGACACGAGCTTGGTTGGGTCGACGCGCAGGTCGAAGTGGTTGGCCATGTAGCCCATGCCGGCGTGGAGGCCGAGGTTGAGCCAGGATTCGAGCTGCCGTGCCTCCGGCTCCATGAACGCTGCCTTAGCCACGCCGCAAAAGGCGAAGCCGAGGTCGAGGGCGGCGGATTTGAGGAGGGTGGGGGAGGGCATGGTTTAGCAGAGTGGTCTAGCGGTCGCGTGGCTCGCGCCACGATCGGAATTGGCGCATTGCTTCCTCGTAGGGAATCTGCTCTACATCTCTTGCTTCAAATCGCTGTTTTACCGCCTCAGCTTTACGAAAAAAGAGGATACGTTCGAATAGATTGAACAGCGTAAATCTATCGGGGAGGTGCGCCACTAGTCGCGCTACGAGTTCTTTCTTGGCTGAGCGGGTTCGAAGCGCATCTAAGGTTGCCTGGGGCTGAGGTTGCGATGCTGACATAGACTGGGAGTTTGGAGGAAGGGATTTACAGCTCGGCGTATTTCAGCTTAAGAATTGAAGATTTGGAAGGGCTTGCGCTATCTAGACGATTAGCCAATTTGTAGCCTCGAATAAGTACCTCCCGCATGATCGGATCCTGACTACCTCTTACTTTTCTACTTATATACGGATGACGCGCCCATGCTTCCTCGATCACTTCTATCTCCGACGGAAGCTTCTCTCCGTAGCTGACGCTGCGATCAGCGCATAAAAGGAGTATCTTCTCTAGGTCATCACTAGCTCGCTTCAAGCACACGACCTCGGTCACGGTCTCATGCTTTTTAAATGCTCTCTTGCGTTAGCGATAAGCTCCTTGTGTGGGATAGTCTCTTCGTGGTCCGCCGCTTCGGTTCGTTCGTCCAATTCCGCCAAGTAGATCAGGGCGTCGACTAGCTCATCTAGGGAGAACTCTTCCGGAAGATCATCGACGACCGCGCTAACTCGCTCTTTCGTCAAACTCAGCCCCGGGCTGAATTGCGGCGCGGACTGCATCGTCTCCGCCACCCTGCTCGCTGGACTGCTCATGCCCCGCAAGGTATACTCCCGCCGCCTACGTATTCAGCGCCCCACACACGCTCAGCGTCTGCCCGTTCACATAGCTGCTGAGGTCACTCCCGAGGAAGACGCACACGTCCGCCACCTCCCGTGCCTCGCCCAGCCGCCTCATCGGGATCGCGTCGAGGAAGCCCTGCCGGGTCTTGTCGTCGAGGACGCCCGTCATCTCGGTGGCGATGAACCCCGGGGCCACGGCATTGCAGCGGATGTTGCGCGAGCCGACCTCCTTGGCGATCGACTTCGAGAACCCGAAGATCCCGGCCTTCGAGGCGGCGTAGTTGGCCTGCCCGGCGTTGCCGAAGTCGCCGACCACCGAGCTCATGTTGATGATCGAGCCCGCGCGCGCCTTCATCATCGGGCGCAGGACGTGCTTGGTGAGGTTGAAGACAGACTTGAGGTTGGTGTGGATCACCTCGTCCCACTGCTGCTCCGACATGCGCAGCATGAGGTTGTCGCGCGTGATGCCGGCGTTGTTGACGAGGACGTCGATGGTCCCGAACGCCGCGACGACGTCGGCGATGAGCTGTTCCGCTTCCGCAAAACTACCGGCGTCGCTTTTGTAAGCCGTCACTTTATCGTCGCCGTGTTCGGCATTCAACTCAGCGGCGAGGGCGTTGGCCCTATCGGCGGAGCTGGCGTAGGTGAAAGCGACGCGCGCGCCCTCGGCCACGAAACGGCGGACGATGGCCTCGCCGATCCCGCGGGAGCCCCCGGTGACGATGGCGGTTTTGCCGGAGAGTAGAGACATGCTAAGTGTGTTTGACTGCGGGCAAATAAACGATGCCCGCTCGAAGCGCCCGGCCTCAGCCGCGCAACACGAGCCCATCATACGCTACGTGCGCTACGCCTGCCAGCCGTGCCTCCAGGTCGCGATGCCGGGGCGCGAGGTGACTCATGTGGATGAAGTGGGTGCGGCCGGCGTCGGTGGTTTTGGCGAAAGCCGTCGCCTCTTCAATACTCATGTGGCTGTGGTGGCCGTGGTCGTGGAGGGCGCTCGTGACGAGGTGATCGAGGTCCTCCAGCGCCGCGAGGGTGTCCGGCGGCACCGTCTTAACGTCGGTGAGGTAGGCCAGCGCGCTTACGCGAAAACCCAGGATCGGCAGGGGGCCGTGCATGACGCGTAGGGGCGTAATGGGCGGGAGGGTCCCGACGGTGACGGCCTCGCCGGGCGTGAGATCGCGCAACTCGAACTCCGGGGCCCCGGGGTAGTGCTGCTCGGCGAAGGCGTAGGCGAAGCGCTCGCGGATCTCGCGCTGGACCCGCGGCTCCGCGTACACGAGGAACGGCTTGCGTTGGCGGAAGATGAAGGGTCGCAGGTCATCGAGCCCGATGATGTGGTCATTGTGCTCGTGCGTGATGACGACGGCGTCGAGTTGGGTGGTGCCGGCGCGGAGGAGCTGCTGCCGTACGTCCGGACCGCAGTCGATGAGCACGCTCGTGAGCCCGTCGGAGAGCAGGCCCGCGCAGCGGAAGCGTTTGTCGCGTGGGTCCGGGCTGAGGCATACGCCGCAGCGGCACCCAATCACTGGCACCCCCTGCGAGGTGCCCGTGCCGAGCATCGTGAGGCTGAGGCCCGCGGCTACGATGGCGCGAGACTTTTGGGGCTCACGGCTCCGGCGTCGAGGCCCTCGGCGATAGTGCGGAGGGCCTCCAGGCGGGCAGCGGGGTCGAAAAACTTGTTGACCACCACGACCTTGCGCTCGTGAACTACGCAGTAGCCCGCGCGAAAGTGCCCCCGCTCGTAGCGGAGTTCGTAGCCTGCCTCGCGCAGGCGATCTTCGAGTTGGGCCAGGGCCCGCTTGTCGGATGCCATCGGGGGCCAAAGATGCGACGCGCGCCGCGGGTCGGCCCGTATCTTCGCCGGCGATGCGTGGACTTTTGCAAATGGCCTTCTCGCTCCTCGTGGCGCTCGCCAGCGCGGGTCCGCTCGGGGCACAAACCTTCCGGGGCTACCTCGCCGGCGGTGCCAACGCCAGCCAGCTCGACGGCGATATGCTGGCCGGCTACAATCGCCTCGGCCTGCTGGGTGGGGTGGGCGTATGGTACGACCTGTCTGACAAGTGGCGCACGTCCCTGGCCTTCACGTATGCACCCAACGGAAGCAAGGCGAGCGGTCGCGAGGCCCAGCGCCCGACGGGGACCTTTCTGGACATCAAGCTCAACTACGTGACCGTGCCGCTGCACGTCCACTACATGGACTGGCTCAGCGACGACGAGATCTACTACCGGCTCGAGTTCGTGGCCGGGCTCGAGTACCGGCGCTTGATCAACACCGAGACTATCGACTTCGGGGGGCGCGACATCTCCGAGACCATTAACTACCGACCGAACGGGCTAGGACTCAACCTCGGCACCTACTACAGCTTTACGGAGCGGACGGCCGTGGGGGTGTTCCACCGTTGGGGTGTACTAAACGCCAATGAGAAAACCGGGACTCCGCTGTTGAGCAAACAGCTTTCGCTGCACGTGCGGCAGGCGTTCTAAATGGTGGACCGCTTTGCTGATGGACGATGGACCGCCCGGGTCGTGCCTCGGTGAGCTTGAAATTTTAGATGTCTCGTGCCCATGAAATACCTTTCCCTTCTCGCGGTCTGCCTGTTATGCTGCTGCAAAACGGATGCTGACTCTAGGGATGGGGCTCCGGTGTCGGAGGCGACGGTGCACGTCACCCCCGGCATCCGAGCCCTCCCCGCCGCGCAGCTGCAGCGGATGCGCGATAGCGTGACCTACATCGACTACGTGTTTTACGAACAGGCCTTCAGCATGAGCATGAACGAGGTCGCGGGAATTGACTACGCCATGGCCGGGATCGCCGAGCAGGCCCCGGTGATCACAGCGCGATGTCCGGCCATCGGTCGGGTGTTCTACAAGATCGGCGGGCGGACCATCGAGGAGGCGGACATCCACTTCGAGGCGGGCTGCGCGTACTTGGCCTTCGTGGGACCGGACAAGCGCCCCACCTACGCCAACGCCTTCACGGAGCAAGGGATGGGTTTCTTCAATGGCCAGTTCAAGCAGCTGGTCCCCAACTTCGAGATCATTGAATAAGCCTCCGCCAGTGAGCCCAGACCTCGCCGCCGTCGTCGACCTCGGCACCAACACGTTTCACTTGCTGGTAGGCCGCGTTGCGCCAAATGGCCTCATCGAGGCGGTCGAGCGCCAACGACATTTCGTGAAAGTGGCCTCCGACGGGATCGAGCGTATAGGCGAGGCCCCGTACGCCCGCGCCGTCGCGGCCTGCGAAGCCATCGGCGAGGTGCTGGCGCGCTACCCTAACGTGCCGCGGGTGGCCTTCGCGACGGCGGCCATGCGGACGGCGG
>JBGTKC010000165.1:0-8708 GCA_041744755.1 Saprospiraceae bacterium | reverse complement strand
CCTTTTACGAGACGGAGCGCTTCGGCAAGATCATGCAGTACATCGCCGCGGGTGAGGGACAGACCAAGGGGATGGGACTGAAGAAGACCAACCGGCACCTAGTCCTGGTGCGGGACGGCGTGCGGACCTTGCCGGGGGTACTGAAGTTGTTGGGGAGTGTGTTGGAGGGGGTGGAGGGCGCCGCTTCAGAGCTCCCAGCTGGTGTTCGATAGCATGACAGCTACTGTTTTGACGAGCGTATCACCACCGCACCACCCGCGCCGCCACTGGACCGGCAGGTGTCTCCACCACCAAGTTATATACGCCTGCCGGCAAAACCCCAAGACCCAACTCCACGCGGTGAATACCTGGACTTGCCGCCAGTGGCATCTGCTGTAGCGTGCGGCCGAGACCATCGACGAGGGTGGCGCTCGTATTGGCGAGCTGCGTCTCGAAGGAGAGGATGAGCTGGCCGGAGGCGGAAAATGCGGTCGTCTCGAAGCGGAAGAGCGCATTCGCCGCGGCTACTCGTTTCGAGACCGATGTCACGCGCTGGGCCGCTTTGAGGTAGATTGGAGTAGCGTCGAGCGCAAAACCTGTGGTGCCAGTACTCACCGAAGCCTTCGTTTTGGAGTAATCCCACTCGTACCTCTTCAGACTCGTGAGGCCCAAACTCGCCGGAAAGCTGTAGGTCGCCGAGGCGAACTCACTCATGTCGGTGCGGGTCTCGGCCCACAACGCGTACACGTAGCCGCTGTCCACCGTCCGGAAGGCGTAGGCCCGCACGCCGTCGGGTGCCTGGAGGCGCGCGGTCTCAGCGGCGTCGTAGTCGGAGGTGTAGAGGAGGTCGGAGATGGTCTTGTAGGCGATGCCCTCGTCGTTGACTTGCTGCTCGTAAGCTTTGATGCCGTCGAGCTTCTTGTACAGACCCATAAGGTCGAACTCGAACGTAGCGTCGGCTTCGAGTTGGCGGTCGCCGATCGTGAACACGTGCATCTGGTAGATGTCCTCGCGCTTGAAGCGGATGAAGCCCTTCTGGATGAAGTTGACCTGCTGCTCGTTGCCGGCGAAGTACTGATCGGTAAACTGCTTGCGCGGCACATTCACCTCGGTGGCGATGTGTGGTTTGAGCGGGTAGGTTTTGCCGTCGTAGCCGTATTTGTAGAGCACGTTTTGGTACGCCTTCAGGGCCCGGTCTACCATGCCGTCGGCGGCGCCGTCGGAGTGGCGCTGGAGGTAGGACGTGCCGTACTTAGTAGAGCCGTCGAAGTGCGGGTAGGTGTGGAACCCGAGCACGTCGAAGTACGCGCCCCCCAGCAGTGGGTAGTCCGCGGTCACCGACCCGTCCACGGGGTTGTCGGTGTTGCGCATAATCGCGTCGAGGAAGCTCGCCGAGCCGAGGCCCGAGATGCAGACGTAGTCATCGGGCGCGAGGGTCTTGATGATCTCGTAGCTGATGCGGATCGTGCGGATGTAGTGCTCGATCGGAGCGTGGAGGTAGTAGTCGCAAGGGTCCGGGTCGTTGGTCCACCAGGAGCCCGGGTACTCCGGCCCACCCCAGAACTTCTGGCTCTGGTTCGGGTCGCCTTTCCATAGCGCGGGCTCGTTCCAGATCTCCCAGAACCGGACGTAGTCTTTATAGGTGTTGACGACCTCGTAGAGGTAGGCGGCGTAGGTGTTGTCCTCGTTGTAGGGCGTCCCGTCGGTGCCGTCGTCCCAGATCGGCTCGTAGATCCCCTTAAACATGGCGTTCCACTTCTCGGGCGTCGGGCAGTAGCGATTGGCCCAGTCGCGGTGCTCTGGGGCGGGGAAGCCGACGATCGTGGTCAGCTCCTCGAGGCCGATCTGGCGGAAGTGTTCGTAGTCCTTGAGGGAGATATCGACGCCGTAGGGGTGGGTCACGAGGTCGTAGAGACCGGGGCGGGTGGTCTTCGCGCCGATGCCCTGGACGCCGACGGCCGGGTTCCCCGCGGCGAGATCAGCGAGTTGTTGCGGCGTCCACGGCGGGAGGTACCCGAGGTTGACGCCCGGTCGAAAGCGCCCCCCGTAGGCGCGGACGGTATCGTTGGCGGTGTAGGTTACCTGGGCCTCGGCACTCGGGTTGGCGAGCCACAGCATCGCCGCCGAAAGGCAGGCCGACAACAATCTCGACGTAAATAAACTCTGGGGGGAGGGGCAACGGGACATGGTGCCAAGGTAGAACTGCGGATGAACATTTCTGCCTACCCCCTATGGGTTCATTTCGCCAAGCCACTCCCCAGAGATCCCGGAAGCCGATTCCCTGGTGAGCGCCCCCTGCGTCGGGCTGGCCCCCAAGTGCGAAGCTCGCACCCGATACGAGGCGCGAGCCGCGGCCCTGGAAGCTTAGCGCTTGATCCCGTAGCAATCCACTCGCGGGAGTTCTAAGCGGAAGACGGTCTCCCCTTCCAAAGACCGGCTCACCGACAGCTCCCCGCAGAGGTTCAGCGCCAGCTTCCTCGCGATCGAGAGCCCGAGCCCGCGCCCGGGTTTGTCCGCTGCGTTGGCTCCGCGCCTGAAGATTTCGAACACCGATCGCAGGTCTTGCTCGCGGATGCCGCCGCCGTTGTCGCGCACGTCGACGTGGACGGTGTCGAAGTCCTCCGACACGGAAACAGCCACGCGGCCGCGTCCGAGATCGGCGAATTTGGCGGCGTTGCTCAGGAGGTTGACGAGGATGTGGTAGACGGCCGCGCGATTGACGTCGATCACGACGTCGAGGAGCCCGGCGGTGGTCACGGCGATGTGCGCGGGCCACTCCGTGCCGGCGATGGCGGCGTCGATGACGCTGCCGAGGCGGACGTCCTGCGTCAGGGATCGCCCGTACTGAGCGGCCTGCACGTAGGTGCCAATGTCGGTGATGAGGTCGGTGGCGCGCTGCCCGGAACGGGTGATGTGCTCCACGTACTCCCGGGCGCGCTCCGGGAGGACGCTCCCGAGCTCTTTGGTGAGCATCTGCGAGAACACGGACTGCTGCCGGATCGGCGCCAGGAGATCGTGCGCGATGATCTGCGCGAAGCGGTCGAGTTGCTCGTTACTCGCCACCAGGCCGCGACTCATGCGCTCCAGCTGTCGTACGCGTAGGCGGAGCTCGAGTTGTGTCGTGATCTGTTTCGCGATCACGCGCAGCGCCTCGCGCTGCCCCTCGCCGAAGGTGCGGGGCTCGGTGTCGATGACGCAGATCGTGCCGAGGGGCACCCCGTGGCCGTCGGTGAAGGGCATGCCCGCGTAGGCGCGGATGCTCGGGTCCTGGGTCACGAGTGGGTTTTCGCGAAAGCGCTCATCGACAGTAGCATCCTCGACCACAGTTACCTGATCCGGTGTCCCGATGGCGTACGCGCAGAAGCTCTGCTGCAGCGGCGTTTGTTGCATATCCAACCCGATTCGCCCCTTGAACCACTGCCGATCCTCGTCGAGCAAACTCACGAGGGCAATCGGCGCTGCACAAATGGAGGAGGCGAGCCTAACGAGGTCGTCGAACTCCGGTTCGGGAGCCGTGTCCAAGATCGCCAGGCTGGCGAGCGCCCGAAGTCGGCGATCGGCAGTGGCCTCGCTCGGGAGAGCGTGCGTGGCGGGTGCGACAGGTGTCTCGGTCATCGGCATCGAATATGCGAAACATAAACGGCGCCATCGTCACGGAACTGTCTAGCTCGTCTGTTGCAAGTCTACGTTGATAAAATTGGGCCAAACCTACCCACGCGTACGCTCCAAGAGTACCATCATCATGAGGCTCAGGATCACCTCGGGCTCATCGTCGGAGGCCATCGGGGCCATCTGCCGGAGCATAAATCTGCGGCCGAGTCCCGAGGGCATCTTCCGGAACTCCGCCACGAGCTCCCCGTCGATGCGGCGCACGTCGTAGGTGGGATTGAAAAGGTAGCCTGTGAAGAGCCCGAGCACGGACACCTCGCCGAGGAAATTGTCGAGCATGCGCGTGGTGACGCTGCGCTCGCGGATCGTGAACTGCGGTACGCCCCGCGCGTCGATCACGTCGTAGTGCGCCTTCCAGAGGCTGCGCGCGCCCTGCCGCGCCACGCGACCTTCGGTAGAGCCGTCGGGCAGCGTGAAGGTGTAGCTCGCCGACCAGTCGAGCCACCGATCGGCGTTGATGTGGTACATGACGCTCGTCTGGCTGCTGTCGTGGAAGACCTTGACGGCCTCCTTGAGTTTGAAGAGCTTCTGCTTGATGAAGGCCACCTCCTGCCCGTCCTTGTCGGTCACCGTAAACTGCGGCGCGAGCGCGAGGGTGCGGAAGGTGAAGGTGAGGGGGTAGGCGAGGTCGTGGAGCATATGTCGGCAAAGCAGCGCGAGGGGGCGAATAGTTCAGGGGTTAGTCGCGGAGACCCACCTGGGGCGGGCTTCCCGAGTGGATCGTCGGCGTCTGCCCTCTCGGAGGGGCACGCCTATCTCAATAGACCCAGCAACGCCTCCCGACGGCTCCGACTCACCAGCACCTCACTCCCGTCACTCATCTCGATAATACCGCCGTCCGTCCGCGAAAAACGGATGATGTGCTTGAAGTTGACCAAGTGCGAGTGGTGCACGCGGCGGAACGAGTGCGCCTCTAGCGCCCGCTCGAGTTGCTTCAGATTGCGAGACACGGTGAACTTCCGATCGTTCTTGAGGTAGAGATCCGTGTAGCAGCCGTCGCTCTGGCAACGGATGATGTCGCGGATCTTGATGAGCTCGTACCCCTCCGAAGTCGGCAGCGACAGCCGCGTCGGGAGCACGTCGGCCCGCAGCTCGTCGATGGTGTCGTAGAGGAGTCGCAGCGAGCCGGGCGGACGCGCGGCGGCCCCCTCGACGGGCACCTTCGCGACGGCCTGCTTGAGGCGATCCGGGTCGATCGGCTTCAGCAAATAATCGACGGCATTGTAGTGGAAGGCCTTCACGGCGTACTCCGAGTAGGCCGTCGTGAAGATGATGTGGCTCTGCAGGCCTTCGAGTTGCGAGAGCAGCTGGAAGCCATTCAGTTTCGGCATCTCGATGTCGAGGAAGAGCACGTCCGGCCTCAGGGTCGGCAGCGCCTCCAGGGCCGTTAGGCTTTCGCCAAAACTACCGACGAGTTCGACCTCTGGGCAGAAAGTGGCCAACTCCCAGGTGAGGGTATCGATGCAGTGTTGCTCATCGTCGACGATGGCGGCGCGGAGGGTGGGAGGGGAGGACAATTATTGAAGTTTTAAAGGGTGAATTGTTGAGGGGCGGGCGCGGTCTCAAGCCTCCGGTTTGGCGCCCCAGTTCAAAAAAGTCCAGCCGCAGGTTTTGCCGAAAGGCCCCGCATCTTCATCGCCTGAGCAGCCGGAATATGCTGCAACGTGATCGTGACACGCGTACCCACGGCCTTCCCACGGTCAAAGAGGTCTTCGATCAACACCTCCGTATGTAGCCCGTAGCGCTCGTTGAGCAAGCGCAGTCTATCCGCAGTGATCCTTAAGCCCAGACTCTTGTGCGTCGTCGCTGATCGGCTCTTCATCGCCGCGGACGCCGCCCGCCCGACGCCGTTGTCCTCGACGATGAGTCGGTAGCTGCGCTCGCCGGCCTCGCGGACGCTTACCTGCACGTGGCCCCCCGGCGTGGGGCGGTGGAGCAGCCCGTGCCAAATGGCGTTCTCGACGTAGGGTTGGAGCAGCGTCGGCGGCACCTCCACCAGCTCCTCGGCGATGTCCTCGTCCACGATCACTTCGTACGTGAAGCGGGTCTCGAAGCGGAGCTGCTCCATCTCGAGGTAGAGTCTCAGGGTCTCCAGTTCGCGCTCGAGCGGGATCAGACTCTCCTTGCTGTTCTCGAGGATGAGCCGGATGAGGCCCGCGAACTTGCTGAGGTACACGCTCGCCTCCTCGGGGCGGTTCTGTATCACGAACAGCTTGATGGAATTGAGGCCGTTGAAGAGGAAGTGCGGGTTCATCTGCGCCCGCAGGGCGCTCATCTCCGTGTCGGCCAACTGCTGCACGAAGCGCTGCTCGATGTCGCGCTCGCGCTCCTTGGTGAGGATCGCCACCGACAGCGAAAAGCACAGGCTCATCGCCACGATCCCGATCTCGACGCAGTAGTTGAGGATGGGGTCTACAATGGCCATGAAGACCCGCACCAGGGCGAATGCGGTGTAGTCGTGCAAGAAGGCCTGCGCCACGTAGACGATCACCGCCACCGTCAGCGCGACGTTGCCCAGCAGGATTGCACGCGTGGCCAGGCCCCGGATCCGGAACGCCAAGAGGGCCACCGTCCCGAAGTAGACCAGCAGGCAGGCGATCGTCGAGAGTCGAAAGACATCAGGCAGCACGCTCAGCCAGGGCGTCAGGCCCTCGACGCCGCCGTAGCGCATTTCGAAGCACCCGAGCCACACCAACATCTCCAGCACTTTCGCGCCGATGAGTACGTTGAGCACACGGAGGGCGCGCGTCCCGGGCGACTTCTCCGCGAAGACCACACGCGTCAGTAAGAACAGGAGCACCTGCGAGAGCTCGCCGAAGACGATGAGCACGCTTTCGCGAAAAACCCGCCCCGGGAAGAGATCGTGCAGCAAGAAGTTCTCGTAACACACGTACGAGAGCACGCTCGCGAGTAAACCGCAGAACACGGCGTTGACGCGCGACTTGTACACGAACAGCTGAAGTAGGTGGTAAAGCAGCAGCGCCAGCAAACTGCCCGCGAGCGCGTAGCTCGTTTTCTGGTGGAAGACGCTCGCCTCCCGCAAGGCTGCGGCGTCGTAGAAGGATAGCCGCAGCGGTGCGTTCTTGCCGAAGATGCTCGAGCCGTAGGGATCGCGCGCGCGGTAGACGAGCGTGTAGTCGGTAGCGGGTTTTAGCGAAAGCGGAACGGTATTGCGGTAGGCGCTCACCCAGATACTCGAATTGGCGCGCTGTTTTAGCGGAAGCTCATTGCCCGTGACGTGGTGCGACACGACCGAGTCCCCCTGCATCACCCAGAGGTCGGAGTAGCTGTGGTAGCCGGTCCCGGCCACGATGTCGCGGGAGCCGTCGGGTAGGCGGATGCACTCGCGGAGCCAGTAACAGCCCTCGAGGGCGTCGGGCCACTGATCGGAGGTAGTGGTGGACCAGGATTGGGTGAGGGCGGCAGCCAAGGTTTGCTCACAGTCTGGGTCAAAGAGGATCTCGGAGTGGTAGATGGACTGGCCGACGAGGAGGCCGTCGGCGAGTTGGATCGTCGTGCCGGTGGTGTCCGAACGCTGTGCGATCGCCCCCTCGAACCCCAGTCCGAGGCATGCAAGCAGCAGCAATCCGAGGGGTCGGTGGCGGCGGCTTCGCATGTGGATGAAGGTAAGCGGAGTGTCGGGATAGGCGATCGGTAAAGCTTGGCACGCCCGGTTGCGCTAGCTACCGCACAGGTTGGCGGCACTGATGTTGGTGAAGGTGACGCGCGTGGTCTCGACGGTACCGCGATCGCGGCCCGAGGACCCGTTGCTGATGCCGCACCCGGCGCTGTCGGTGAGGCGCACGTCCGTGAGGGTGACCGTAGACCTGCCGCCCGAGATGGTGGCCACGCCCACGAGGGCCGG
Organism: Saprospiraceae bacterium; assembly: GCA_041744755.1. Taxonomy (GTDB): domain Bacteria; phylum Bacteroidota; class Bacteroidia; order Chitinophagales; family Saprospiraceae; genus CALDTK01. The sequence goes on along the minus strand of JBGTKC010000165.1, from coordinate 1,195 downwards.
CTCGATGAATCTGCTCGATGCGGAGCCCCCGTGGCTCACGGTGCAGTGGGCGAGGCGATTGGCCGTATTCGCGGACAAGAGGACAATGCCGCCCCACGAACCAGCCGTCGGCGTGACGCCCACGACGCTGATCGGCGCATCGGCCCGCCCCTCCGCATTGAAGCTGCCCGTCGTCTGGGCAATGATGCTCTTCGCGGCCGCCATCTCGACATTGACGCCAGGAGCGAGTTTGAGCTTACCGAAGATGGTAAGTCCTTCCAGCACGCGGTAGGGGAAAGCACCCGTGATGCTTGGCCAGGTCAAGTCCTTATCGTCATTGATGCGTAGGCCGTTGATCTCGACTCCGTTGAAGCCGTTGCCGCTGAAGCCGCGTACGTCCACCAGCTTAGTGGCCGCCACCGGGTCGAGCCGCATGGCTGCCCCGCGCATGCTGCGCACCTCAATGCCACGTGCTTCCCGCAAGACGCCCGGCTTGCGGGTCGCGTTGCCATCGGGTACGATGAGGCCGTCGCCGCTCCCGTCCTGGATGGTGGTGTTGACGATGGCGAGCTGTCCGCCAACGTCCGAGACGCGCTCGACGAAGAGGGCACCCACAAGGTCGGAGATGCCCGCGCCGCTAGACCCAGTATGCGCGATGAGGACTTGGTTGAAGAGGTTGCGCGAGTCCGGACTGTAGAACACGATGCCGCGCCAGTGGCCGGGGTTGCGAGCCTGGCCCTCGAAGACGATGGTGCGGGCGGGCGGGTTGGCCTGCTGGGTCGGGTCGCCGTCGGCGATGACGTAGCCACGCGTATCTACGTACATGCGGGCCCCGGCCGCGAAGGCGATGCGGACACCGGGTTCGATGGTAAGGCCGGCCTCGATGCGCCAGTCGGTATCGGTGACGAGGTAGTCGACGAGGGTCGGGTCGTCGTGGACGCTACGGAGGGTGCGGTCGGCCTCGATATCGTCGGAGATGATAACGGGCTCGGTGGATCCGGGGAGGAGGTCGGTGGGATCGTCTTCGGTGCAAGCCGTGAAGGCGAGGCAGGCGAGGAAGAGGAGGCGGAGGGGATTTAGGTATTTCATGGGGAGCCTTGGGTTGGGTTTGAGGCTCCGAAGGTGTTGGGGGATTGGGTGGCGTGGCGGGGGCGATCTATAAGGTGAGGGGGTGGGTATGTAAGTGGGGGGCGTTGCCGGGCGGCGCAGCCTGAGC
>JBGTKC010000164.1:0-1583 GCA_041744755.1 Saprospiraceae bacterium | reverse complement strand
ACCGGAGGCCTACCCGCCGCAGTACCGCGTGTGGATTAAGGTCAACGGCGAGATGCCCGACGATCCGAAGATCCACCAGGCCGTACTGGCGTACGCGAGCGACTACCACCTGCTCACCACCGCCGTCGTACCGCACCTGCAGCAGGTCCGCTACCAAGATCTGATGCTGACGAGCCTCGACCACGCAATGTGGTTCCACGGGGAAATCTGCATGGACGAGTGGCAGCTCTTCGCGATCGACTCGCCGTGGGCGGGTGGGGCGCGGGGCTTTACGCGGGGGAGTGTGTTCAGCCAGGATGGACGGCTGGTGGCGAGCGTGGCGCAGGAGGGGCTTATGCGGCGGCGGGGGTGATTCCTGCCCTAGCCCCCGTGTACTTCTTTCACGAAATAAAATGCGTACACACTGTACCCGTGGTCGAAGTAGAATTTGTGGGAGCGGGCGTTCGTGACGTAAGTCTTGAGTTCGATCCGGCGGCAGCCACGGGCCTCGAGCCAGTTCTCCATTTCATTCAGGAAGAACGACCCGGCCCCCCGACCGCGGACTCCCGGATCGACCACGACGTTGTCCAACTCCGCAAGTCGCCCGCCGTAGAGCCGCACGCTGATCCACGCGCTCGCTACGCCGACGAGGGCACCTTCTCCATCGAGGAGCCCGAAGACGTGGTAGCCGTCGGCGCCCCACTGCTCGGCGAGGCGCGCGGCAAGCAGCCCCGCAGAAAGCTTTGGATTGAGGAGGTGGACGAGTTCGACGATGCGCGCGGCGTGCGCGGGGCCTAGCTCGCGGACGGTGAACGTGGAGGTACGTGAGGCGCTACTCATCCCACAAGAGTAAAGCAGAAATGAGAAAGGGGGAGAGCCGCGCGGTACGACTCTCCCCCTTTAAAGATTACGTACTACGTCCGACCGCTTAGAGGTTGAACCGCAACCGCGCGAACAAGTACCGACCGTTGGCGCCGAACTGCTGCGAGCGGCGAGAGTAGAGGAACTGCCCCGAGCCCTGGTTGGCGAGGATGTTCAGGTCGGGGTAGACGTCGAGCAAGTTGTTGGCCCCGACGGTGAAGCCGATACGGGCGTTTGGACGCCAGCCGACGCTCAGGTCGGTAACCACTTTGCCGTCGAACGTTTGCGCGTTGGCGTCGACGTTGGTCGCCTCGTCGACGGGGCCGAAGTAGACGGCCCGTAGGAAGACGTTGAACTCCTTGACCGCGACATCGACCGTGCCGTTCACCTTGACGCGCGGCACGGCGCTCTCGAGGAAGATGCGGCTGGTCTGGTCGAAATAGGTGTCCTCGAGGCCGGCGAGGACCCCGGAGGTGTTGACGTTCTGGAGCGTGGTGCGCGCGAAGGTGGCGGCGAGTGAGGAGTTGATCGTCGTGGAGCGGCCCGGGCGGGCCACGTGGGCGACGACCACGTCGAGGCCGCGGGTCCGGGTGTCGATGGCGTTCGTGAAGAAGGTCGCGCGGCTGGCGTTCGCCTGCGCGAGCAAGCGCGTGAGCTCCGGGCGCTCGGCCGAGCCCTGGAACTGGCCCGTGAGTACGACGCGGTCGTTGATGTCGACGAGGTAGCCGTCCACTGTGATCGAG